>DNFX01000201.1:3990-4776 GCA_003486795.1 Actinomycetota bacterium | reverse complement strand
AGATTTTGTTTCATTTAAGGAAGAGATAATTAAAAATATCAGAAAATTATTTTATGAGAAAGATCTTACTGAAAAAGACGCATCAGTCAAAGTAATAGTAAGTAGGGGGGAATATAAAAAAAGACTTGATTTTAAATCTGCGGAAGGATTTATGGTTGCGGTTTTTGCAGATGCTTACAGTGGATATCCTGCTGATGACTATAAAAAGGGTATAAAAGTAATTGTTTCTTCCATAAAGAGAGAAGAAAAAAATAATGATATTTACAGGCACAAGACATTAAATTATCTTGAAAGTGTTTATGCAAAAAATGAAGCTATCTCCAGGGGAGCAGCAGAGGCATTATTTGTTTCAGCAGGCGGTACAGTTCTGGAAGGTGCTGTTTCAAATATTTTCATGGTTTCAGATAATATTTTGTTAACTACTTCAATGGATTTCAATATACTCCCCGGAATTACCAGAAAAAAAATTCTGGAATTATGTCTTAAAAATAATATTGAGTTTAATGAATGCAGGCTTTGTCTTGATGATTTTTTTAAAGCAGATGAAATATTTATTACTAATTCGCTGGCGGAGATTTTACCTGTAAGCAGTATCGAAGGATTTAATTTAAAAGGACAGGTACCCGGGAAATTAACAAGTAGGCTGTCTGATTTATATAGAAAAGAGACACTATCTATTGCGCAAAAAGAATCTCACCTGTCATAACTATCACTATCATTAGGATGGATAAAAACCCCATTACGATTCCTGAAATATCAAGTCCTTTACCTTTTTTACTGTTTTTA
>DNFX01000201.1:0-3976 GCA_003486795.1 Actinomycetota bacterium | reverse complement strand
TCTTAGCATTTCTTTAACTTCATTTACAATATTTTCCTGTGATATCCCTTCATATTTAAGTAATTCGGAAGGGCTGCCGCTGACAGGAAGTTTTTTAACAGCAAGAATTTTGAATTTACATGGCAGCTCAAGCGAAGTGATTACGGCTTCTCCGAGACCTCCTTCAGGGTAATGATCCTCAACGGTAATAAGGGCATTTGTTTCAATTGCAGCTTCTTTAATAGCCTTTTTATCCAGAGGTTTGATACTATACAGATCAATTACTCTTATAAAAATATTTTCTTTTCTCAGTAACTCGTAAGCTTTCAGTGCTTCATGTAGGGTAATGCCTGCAGTAATTACAGTAACCTCATCTTTTTTATTTCTTTTAAGTACTTTGCTCCCGCCTATTTCAAACTCTTCAGATTGTGCATAAATAACAGGGGTCTCCATTCTTGTAGTTCTTATGTAAACATTTCCATGATATTCTGCAGCTTTTTCAACAAGTTTGACTGCTGATATGCCATCCGACGGATAAAGAACTACGGAATCAGGTACTGATCTGAATAATGCGATGTCTTCAAGTCCCATTTGCGAAACGCCATCTTCCCCTATAGAAACACCGGCATGTGAACCGACAATCTTAATATTTGAATCAGAATGCCTGCTCATTCTTATCTGATCAAATGCTCTTGTCAGAAAAGCTGCGAAAGAAGACATAAAAGGTATTTTATTGCGCAGAGATAATCCGAGCGCAACCCCTGCCATATTTTGTTCAGCAATATACATTTCGAAAAATCTGGACGGAATTTTGTCTTTAAAAATTGATGAAAATGTAGAATTGCTGACTTCAGCATCAAGAACAACCATGGAAGGAAATTTGGAAAATGTATTTACCAGTCCTATTCCATATGCTTTTCTTGTAGATATAGGATCATTTGTTAATTCAATTTTTTTAACATTTATTTTTGTAGATGCAGGCTTGATATTTTCCGGAAAAGAAATTTCAGCTTTCAGATTTCTGTCTATTTCTCCGAGTTCAGTTTTTGCTTTTTCAGCCTCTTCTTTTGAAAGCGGCCTGCCATGCCAGTTTTGCTTTCCCTCAAAAATGCTTATACCTTTGCCTTTAATTGTATCAGCAATAATCATTACAGGTTTCTTTTCAGGTATTAATGCTTCCGTGTATGCTTTTTTGATTTCATTAATATCGTGTCCGTTAATAAGAATAGTTTTCCATCCAAAAGAAGATATTCTTTTTTCATACTCGTAAATATTTTTTCCGTATAATGTTTCTCCTCTCTGACCGAGTCCGTTTACATCAATAATGCCGATAAGATTATCCAGTTTATAATGCCATGCAATCTGAATTGCTTCCCATTGTGAGCCTTCACTCATTTCGCTATCTCCCAGAAGAACAAAGGTCTTAAAAGGAAGTTCATCTATGTATTTTGCACAAAGAGCCATTCCCAGTCCTATCGACAATCCCTGGCCAAGGGAACCGGTTGCTGCTTCTGAATAAGGAAATCTGTGTGTAGGATGACCTTCAAGTCTGCTTTTCAGTTTTCTCAGAGTCATTAATTCCTCTTCTTTTATCGCTCCTGCTACTGTCCATAATGAGTAAAGAAGTGGAGCAGCGTGTCCCTTTGAAAAGATTATTCTATCATTATTTTCAAAATCAGGCTTATCAATTCTATATCTGAAAAATCCACCAAAGAAAAGAACATTCATTAATTCCACTGAAGACAAAGAAGATGTAGGGTGTCCCGATCCTGCCATGGTCGTTGAATTAATAATGTAATATCTTAAAAGATTAGATATCTTTTTTAGTTTATCTGTATCAGACATTTTACCTCACTTTCTTTAAAATCTTTTGGCATCAGTTTCTATATCAACAATAAAAGGACCATCAGCATTCAGAGCTTTGGTTATCGCAGGACGCAGATCGCCAGGCTTAGTGACTTTTATACCGTTGCCTCCGCAGTTTTTGGCATATTCTGAAAAATCACAGTTATGAAGTTCTGTCTGCCAGTTGGGGTAATTCTCTACTTTCTGTTCCTGCATTATCATGCCGAGCTGTCCGTTGTTAAATATAAATATTTTAACCGGCAGTTTATATTTTACTGCTGTCATGAAATCTGCCATTACCATCGAAAATCCACCATCGCCAGTTATGCATACAACCTGTTTTTCCGGATAAATCAGTTGTGCTGCAAGTGCGCCGGGGAGGCCGGCTCCCATTGAAGCAAGATAACCTGACATAACCATTTTCTGACTGGCTTTCATGAAGAAATTTCTGCCAAACCACCAGCTGTTTTCTCCAACATCAAGAGAGATAATTGCATCATCAGCTATTAATTCATTTAGGGTCTTTATAATAAACTGCGGTCTTATAGGGATTTTTGAAGAGTCCGCCTCTTTTCCCATCTGATTAATCCAGTCTATTTTCAGCTTTCTGATTTCATTAAGGTATCCGGGATTCTTTTTTTCTTTAACAAATCTGGTTAAGTCTGGTATTAATTCAGAACTGTTGCCTACAAGACCTGTTTCTACCGGGAATTCTTTTGCAATCATCATTGGATCAATATCTATCTGTATCATCTTTTTTCTTGGTATCCGGGTCATATCTGAAAATGAAGAGCCTATTACTATCAGCAGGTCAGAGCTGTTTACAAGTTTTGATGCCGATATCGAACCTATACCGCCATGACATCCAGCACAAAGCTCATAGTTTTCATCTACTACTCCTTTACCTCTGAATGTGGTAACTATGGGGGCAGTAATTTTCTCTGCAAATTTCTTTAAACTCCCTCCGCTTTTTATTGCTCCGAATCCGGCAATTATTACAGGACGCTTGGCAGCATCTATTAAAGAAGCAGATTTTTTTACCAATAAGGACGAATAAGTAGTTGCTTTGCCCGGAATCTGTCCTTCAGGCGGTATTATTTCAGTATCAACAGGTAATTTCTGAACATCATTCGGTATGCTGATGTGGGAAACACCTCTTTCTGTAACTGAATGTTTGACAGCAAGGGTAGCAAGTTTAGTGGTCTGTTCCTCAGACATAAGGACTTTATTAAATACACAAATCGGTTCAAAAAATGAATGCTGATCTATTTCCTGGAAGGAACCGGGACCCATCATCTGTCTTTTTACCAGGCCGGTAAGAGCAAGAACAGGTGAATGGTCAAGTTTTGCATCATAAAGCCCAGTGGCAAGATTTGTCGCTCCTGGACCTGCGATTGTAAGACAGGCAGAAACATTGCCAGTAAGTTTCCCATAAGCCGATGCCATAAAGGCAGCTGTCTGCTCATGTCTTACCTGAATATATTTAATCTTATTATTTTTTCTTATTGCATCAATAACTCCCAGAGAAGATGTTCCAGGAATTCCGAATATATACTCAATACCCCATGAAGCAAGCTGCTCAATAAGTATATCGGAAACGGTAGTAGTTCTTTTTTTATTTTTACTGTTTGTTTTTACCGGTACAAAATCGGATTTTGAAGCATTACATACAGGGCACTTCCAGTCATCAGAAAGTTCAGAAAATTTTTTTCCTTCTATTTTTTCATCGTAAATATAATTACATATAGTACATCTGTATTTTGCCATTTAAATCACCCGTAAAATAATAAATAAATTAATTTTTTTAAAGAGTCTGTAAAAAGATTTTCTGTCTGTAAATAATTTACGTTAATTAATCTATTTTACCACAAATTAATATTAAAAATTATCCAGGTGTTTTTTACAGAGGTATTCAATTCTTTTTCGAAGTTAATTTTAATGTAATAAAAGCTGAAAAAATTGTTGCCATCAATTGAAGAAAAGGAGAGATAATAATCATAAGGACAAGCCAGCCTATATAGCTTAATTTCGGGTCATAAAGGATAAAGGGATGTCCGAAATTTTCAAAATCAGAAAGAGGGTTAAATAGCATAGGTATTGTTTTTCCCCAAATACCATGGGGACGTATAATTTGGTACCTATCGGGATAAAT
>DNFX01000267.1:458-4857 GCA_003486795.1 Actinomycetota bacterium | reverse complement strand
CTTGAAAATCCAAACCTTCTTGAGCATGAAACTTTTACGGAATTACTTTGGGCAGTATTTCATATGACTGAAGAGCTGGCCTGCAGGACTTCTTTTGAAGATCAGCCGGAAAGTGATCTCATACATATAAAAGGTGATTTTAAAAGAGCATATGTCCTGCTGATAAAAGAATGGTTATCTTATCTGGAGCATTTAAAAGTTTCTTATCCTTATCTTTATTCTCTTGCACTAAGGCAAAATCCTTTTAATAAAGAAAAGGATGTTTTTATTTACTAGAGTAATATTGAAGGATTTATTTTTTCTGTCTTTTTCTGTTTTCAATGAAGTTATCTGTCAGCAAGCCTGATGAGCTCTTTTAAAATAAAAATCATACCTTCTGTATCAAGGCCACAGTAGTCAATTAAATCCTTTTTTACCCTGCCAATATATTCTTTTGTGGATGAATCTTTTTTATCTTTTAAAAAAGTTATATCAAGATACCTGACGCTTGCTTCCCGGCCATTGCTTATTTCCATATCATCATATCTGATGCCGGTAAGTGCAGGGAGCACATTCTTTAGCGAGGCACTTCCCCGCTGAACTGAGTTATAATAGTAAAATTTGCCGAATGGTTCATACAGATCAATTATTCTTGAAATAGCATGCTCTATCCAGACAGAATGTTCAGGGAATGCACATGCAAGTTCACGCAGTATGTTTTTTTCGAAGTTCTCATAATAAACAAGTATCGTTCCTTCAGGATATTCAATCTGTCTGCTGCTATCATCGTTAATTGAATTTAAATCATAACCAAGTGTTTTTTTTAGGTTTTTCAGGAAATCTTTTCTTGGATCTTCCCCATTATTATCAGCAAGAAAATAAAAATTTTCCTGGCATGGATCTTCAATCGATTGAATTCTATTGCATGAATACTGGAAAGGTATATTCTGATACGGTTTTATACCGATATATTTCGGTATGGCAGTCGCAAAAGTTTCAAAATCAAGAAAATATAAAGGATATTTAAGCTTGTTTAAAAAATTAATAATATTTTCTTTGTCTATAAATACACTGTTCTGACTGGTTGCCAGGTATTGTATTTTCTGAAAAGGATTTTGTATGCTTGCCTCATTTATCTGGGAAATCTCAATTATCCCTTTATCATAAAGGGAGAAAGCTATATCCTTTCCTCTGTAAAGTTCAAAAACATTTCTTTCAGGCAGAAAATCCCAGCAGACTTTTTTTAAAGGACATTCATATGGAGAATAACAGTTTTTGCTTATTTTTATCTCCGGACTCGTTTTTTTATTTATAACCTCAAGCATCATTTCTATATTCTTTTCAACATCAGATTGTAAAAATTCTGCTTTCTCTGTTACATCCTCCAGTATAAAAAAATCTTCCNNNCTGTTTATCTTTAGTCCTGCGCCTTCATAGCAGTATTTCTGGAAAGCTATGTCATGAATATTAATATCTTTGATTGAAGTAGAGCTTTTAACTTCAATTATATTCCATGAATCAGATTCTGCCGGTACAAGAATGTCTGGTCGGGCAAAAGAATTTTTATAAGAAAAAGCAGGTTCGAAAAGAGTTCTGCGGTTTCCCTCTGTCTTTTTTTCTGGGTATTCTTTTATTTTATTAAAATCATATTCACAGCCGGTTTTAGCCAGACCGGTTAATTTTCTGGAAATTTCAAGTTCAGAATCTATATCTATTCCGTGTTCAACTTCCAATCCGTCCGGATATAATATCTTCGCCAGCTCCCCCACTTCATGACCCTGTTGAAATCTGAACAATGCTGATTCATCATAAGGCGGTATTGAATCAGGTTCATTTATCATATACCACAGATATTTTAAACACTGTATTCCTGATATATATTTTGATTTGGATAATATGGTTTTTTTCAAATTCATTATGAAAACATTATATCAGACAATTCCATGCTCTTTTTTATATGATATCCAGTTTTCTTTTAGCCATATAAAATCACTGAAGCTATTTAATCTTTTTATAAATGGATTATTATTTATTTCATCTTTTATGGTAGAGCTGGGTTTTACCCCATAATTATGTCCCGGCCAGATTTCAGTATCTTGTGGCAGCATCATTATTTTTTTTAGACTTTCAAATTCATTCCGGGCTTCTTCTCTGCTATAAGTTCCGCCTATTTTTCCCACAAAAAGAGTATCTCCGGTTATTAATTTGTTTTCTGCTTTTATACAGATAGAATCAGGGGTATGTCCTGGTGTCGGAATCAATTTTATTTCCATATTCCCGAGCCTGATAATACTTTCTATTTTAATTTCATTTTCTCTGCTGCAGTTTATAAACTGGACCTTATTTCCTGTTTTGCTTTTTTTAAATCTATTATTTCCTGAAGAATGATCGAAATGAGAATGAGTATTTATGAGATATTTTAATTCCAGAGAATAATCTTCTATTGTTTTTGAGGCAGCCACAGTATCTGGTGAAGGATCTATCAGTAATGCTTCCTTAGTTTTTCTATCTGCAACCAGATAGGCAAAATTTCTGTCTCCGCCTGACTCAATTTGCATGAATATCAATTCGGAATGAGCCAAATTATACGTCCCCCCCTTACTTAAAATAGGCATTCATTACATATTGCTGAACCATTCTGTTGGTGTTGAAAAAAGAACCGTTTATTGCTATGCATCCTCTCATTATTTTTATCCAGCTGTCCCTGTCATTGTAAAATTTCGGTATTATTTTACTTTCAAGTTTATCGTATAAATCCTTACTGTCAATTTCATAATCGGAGACCTGACTGTTTTCCATATTTACAGGACCTATTGACCATCCTGTTATATCCTCTATACATCCCTCAATCCACCATCCATCAAGAGTCCCCAGCTGTGGAATACCGTTGCAGGCTGCTTTCATACCGGAAGTTCCAGATGCTTCATTGGGTCTCTGAGGTGTATTAAGCCATAAATCTACTCCGGATACCATCATCTTTGCTATTGAAATATCATAATTGGGTATAAAACATATTTTTATATCTTTGTTATTTTTTTTTGCTAACTGACAAATCTTTTTTATCGCCTCTTTCCCGGAAAAATCTTTAGGATGGGCTTTGCCTGAATATATTATCTGAATCGGACCGGCTTTCTGTGATATTTCTATAAGTTTTTCAGGATTAGATATCAAAAGATCAGGTCTTTTATATGCTGTCTGCCTTCTGGCGAAACCTATAGTGAAATCCTCAGTGTTCATTTCACATATACCGGACTGATTAATGAAATCAATAAGTATTTTTTTTGATTCCTTATGCGCATTCCATATTTTATCAGGATTTATGCTGAAAGCAGATCTGAGAATAAATGGATCTGATTTCCACCCCGTGATATATTCATCAAATAGTTTTTTAAATGGAGTACTTGTCCATGTTGTTACATGGACACCATTAGTTATGGAATCTATTGAATACCCCGGGAACATCATCCTTGAAACTTCTCCGTGCTTTTTCGCAACACCATTTATATAGTGACTGAAAAAGAGTGCAAGCTTTGTCATATTGAGCTTGTCATATAAAGTTATCTCATGAAGAATTGAATCTGGCAGGATATTACCAATCATTGACTTGGCAAGAGCAAGATCAAACTGGTCATGCCCTGCTGCAACAGGAGTATGAGTTGTAAAAACACATTTCTCTCTTACCTTTTCAATGTCCCTTAACTGGGAAAATAGTTCAATTGTGCTTAATGCAGCATGACCTTCATTCATATGATAAATTTCCACTTCATTATAGCCAAGTCCTTTAAGCATTCTGATGCCACCGATCCCAAGGACTATTTCCTGCGCAAGTCTGTAACGTTCATCTCCTCCGTAAAGGAATTTGGTTATTTCTTTGTCCCATTGTGAATTTGATTCAATATTTGTATCAAGAAAAATAATCGGCACTTTGTATTTGTTTATCCCTTCATGCTGGTAAAGCCAGGCACGTACTTTTACTTCTCTGTTCTCAATATTAACAGATATTGATTCAGCTAAAGGCATTAACACCTCTTCAACGGAAAAATTGACTGGGAGTTCTATCTGATTTCCGTTTTCATCTATTTCCTGATGAAAGTAACCTTTCTCCGAAATCAGAGTAACCCCGACTACAGGAATTCCGAGATCGGCACAGGACTTAAGTGTATCTCCAGCCAGTATTCCCAGACCTCCGCTATATGTCGGTATATTTTCCTCAATACCTATTTCCATAGAAAAATAAGCAATCTTCGCTTCCTTATTTAACTCAGTTTTTTCTGTTACTTTATTTTTATCAAATTTATATTCTGCATCCATTTGTTTGTTTCAATCCTTCTGACTTATTTTTACCAGTTTAATAATGTTATCGGCATTATATGTATTGCAATCAAGTAATATACTATTTATTTTAAAAAAATACTAAAAC
>DNFX01000267.1:0-433 GCA_003486795.1 Actinomycetota bacterium | reverse complement strand
TAATAAATTCAGGCTTATAAGGAAAACAGGTATTCATATTAATTACCTTCCAATTATTTCATTTTTTTTCGGACTGGGAGATTTAACAATAAAGAATTCCAATAGCTCTTCATGCTCATTGTATATCAGCATTCTTGTTTTATACGGTACATTGACAATACTGCCTCTTTTATATGTAGCTTCTTCCTGTGTATTTAATTTTATTGTCAGCCTGCCTTTAACAATTATCAGATAAACATTTGAATTAGAAAAATATTAATAAAATTATTAATAATTTTTATTTATAAATTCAATATTATCATTTTGGGAGTTATAAATTGTTTCATCTTGCCAGAAAAGCAAGAACTGCTGATAAAAGAACTATAACTATTCCTAAGAATGGGTTTAAAAATGATATTAACATCATCTTCTTTTTTGCTCTTTTTACTTTTAA
>DNFX01000128.1 GCA_003486795.1 Actinomycetota bacterium | reverse complement strand
ACGATGAAATACACAACATCGGTGGTGGCACTACCAAGGCGGCATTTCATGCACTTTTAAAAATACTTGAAGAACCACCTGAAAATGTTATTTTCATCCTGGCTACAACTGAACCCCAGAAAGTAATACCTACCATACTTTCAAGATGCCAGAGATTTGATTTCAAACCGATAAATGCTGATGATATCAAGAAAAGACTTAAGATAATATCAAAATCAGAAAATATTGAGGTAAGCGATACTGCGCTCAATCTTATTTCCAAATATTCTGAGGGAAGCCAGAGGGATGCAAATGTTATTTTAGAAAAGATTGCTTCACTTGATGATGACAAGGTTCAGGTGGAAGATGTCGTAAGCCTTCTTGGTGCCGTAGATCTGGAGATACTTTTTGAACTAGCCAGCATTTTAATCGAATCAAATTCTGAGGAAGCAGTATTTTTTATCAGCAGGCTTGAAAAGCTTCACCAGAACCTTGAAGTTTTCGTAGAAAAATTTATCGAACATCTCCAGAATCTTTATTTTGTGAAAAATAATCCGGAAGGATTTGATTATGTGAATTCAGGAGAGGAATACAAGGAAAAATATCTGGATCAAAGCCGTCTTATATCGAACTGGCAGCTAAATGAATTTATAATGATTTTTATGGATTTGCTTAATAAAATAAAATCTGGTCAGCCTGTATGGATATTATTTAAATCGGGAATAATAAAGGCTTTAAATATCAAAGCTTTTGCAAAAGAGACAAAGATAGAAAATATACAGGAAGCTAATAATCATCCGGAAATAGATAATGCTACAATCAGAAGACTGGAAAATTCAGTAATAGAACTTAATGAAAGATTTGATAACTTCAGAAACAGCTTTAAAGATGTTTTAAAAATTGCAGCAAATTCCGGTTCCCAGCCTATAAAAAAAGATGAAACAAAAACTGACAATACAGTTCAGAAAGAAAATGAAAATTTAAAAATTCTTCAGAATGAAAAATCCTCTTTAAAAGAGTCTTTCAGCCAGAAACAGGTTTCCAGTTCATCCGGTTCGGTTAAAATTACCAGAATGCAGTGGGATCAGGTATTAAATATTGTGAAGAATAAAAGCATTTCTCTAAATTCTCTTTTGTCAGAAGTAAAAAAATATAATTCAGATTCAGGTAAAATAATGTTTTATCTTCCTGTTAATTATAACTGGCATAAAGACAGGCTGAACAGTTCTGAGAATATCGAATTTATTAGAAATACTTTGAACTCTGTCCTTGGCGGGAGCTTCCAGATAGAATTTTTTCTTGAAAACCAGGGAAAAGATTTATTGGATTTGCGAAATGAACATCCTGATGTAAGTCCTTATTCTGAAATCAGAGACAAATCTGAAAATTATAATCAATCAGAAAAAGGACCGGAACCAGAAAAAAATACAGAGGAAAAAATTGATAAAAGAAAAGAAGAATTTGAAAAATTTGTTGAAGAGAAATCTGAAAATAATGAAGTTTATGACTATTTAGAAGACAAATTCAAGATTAAGGAGAATAAAAATGGGTCTTAATTATGGAGATTTAATGAAGCAGGCAAAAGCTATGCAGAGGCAGCTTGATGAAATACAGGAAGAGATTAAAGGTATGGTCTTTGAGGCATCATCTGGTGGAGGTGCGGTTAAAGTAAAGGTAGACGGGGAACAGATAGTACGTGAAATCAAAATAGAAAAAGATGTTGTTGATTCAGGAGATATTGAAATGCTGGAAGATCTGATTCTTGTTGCTATTAATGACGCTGTTAACAAGTCAAAAGAGGAATATAAAAACAAAATGAGTTCAATTACCGGTGGTTTTAATATGCCGGGTATGTTTTAAAATCCAAATGAGCAGTAATAAAATAAATTCAGTTGAAAATTTAATTGATGAATTCAGAAAATTACCGGGAATCGGACCAAAATCAGCAAAAAGAATTGTTTATCATCTATTAAAGCAGTCCGGTGAAGATATTGATAAATTTTCCAAAGCTCTTACTGATATGAAGGAAAAAGTCAGATTCTGTGAAGAGTGTTTTAATATTTCTGAAAATGCAAAATGTCCTGTCTGCAGTGATCCAGGAAGAAATACAAAAATAATCTGCGTTGTTGAAAAAATAAGTGATGTTGCAGTTATTGAAAATACAGGGCAGTTTACTGGTCTTTATCATGTACTTGGAGGATTGCTTTCTCCAATTGAGAATATCGGACCTGAAGAAATAAGAATACCAAAATTAATTGAAAGAATAAAAACTTTCGGCGTAACAGAAGTTATACTTGCATTGAATCCTACAGTTGAAGGTGACAGCACTGCAACTTATATTAATAAGATTTTAAAGAAGTTCGATATAAAGACAACCAAGCTTGCAAGCGGGCTTCCTGTCGGAGGAGATATTGAATATGCAGATCAGGTTACGGTAGGCAGGGCGTTCCTGGGAAGAACAGAATTATAAATTAACTATATGCGTAATTTTATAAAAGAATACCAGACTTATAGCCTGGTATTCTTTTTTTAAGTTTTTCTTTTACTTAATTTAGAAAAATATGTTTTGGAATTATTGAAAATAACTTTGTCGCCCGCTAAGCTCTCTCAGCCATTTTCTTGTAATTCTCGTATTTCTCTTTTGCAGCTTTTTCAGCTTTATCAAACAATTTTTCTGCTACTTCAGGAAAAGTCTTGGTAAGAGACGAAAATCTTACTTCACCCATTAAAAATTCCCTGAACGATTCCTTAGGTTCCCGGCTATCCAGGATGAAAGGATTTTTATCCTGAGCTTTCAGTTCCGGATTATATCTGTAAAGATGCCAGTAACCAGAATCAACAGCCTGTTTCTCTCTTGTCTGCGTTTTGCCCATTCCTATTTTTATTCCATGATTTATGCATGGCGCATAAGCTATTATTAGGGATGGTCCATCATATTTTTCAGCTTCTATTATTGCTTTTAATGTCTGATTTTTGTTTGCACCCATTGCTATCTGTGCAACATAGACATAACCATAAGTTGTTGCAATGATACCAAGGTCTTTTTTCTTTATTTTCTTTCCGGAAGCAGCAAATTTTGCAACAGCACCGATAGGAGTAGATTTTGATGACTGGCCGCCAGTATTTGAATAAACCTCTGTATCTAGTACCAAAATATTTACATTTTCACCGGAGGCAATTACATGGTCAAGTCCGCCATAACCTATATCGTATGCCCATCCGTCTCCGCCGAATATCCAGACTGATATTTTATTAAGATAATCTTTTCTTTTCAGTATTTCTTTTCGCAAATTATCAGCTTTTTCGTCAGATAATTTATTTTCAAGTAAAGGTAAAAGGTTTCCGGTTGTGGTTTTTGTGATTTCTGCATCATTTCTGTTTTCAAGCCATTCTGTAAGAGCAGTTTTTAAATTTTCAGGTATATCCATTTTAATCAGTTCTCCTGCAAGGTCAGCAATTTTTGCTCTTATCTGTTTTATACCAAGTGCGGCTCCATAACCATATTCAGCATTATCTTCAAAGAGAGAATTTGCCCAGGCAGGACCTTTTCCGTCCCAGTTCTTGCAATATGGTGTCGATGGTGCAGAAGCGCCCCATATTGATGAACATCCTGTGGCATTTGTTATAAGCATCCTGTCTCCGAAGAGCTGTGTTATTAGCTTAACATATGGTGTTTCACCGCAGCCTGCACAGGCTCCTGAGAACTCAAATAAAGGTTGCTTGAACTGGCTTCCTTTAAGTGTTTCAGGTGATACAAGATTTTCTTTTGGTCTGACAGAAACTGAGAAATCCCAGTTTGCAGATTCCTTCATCTGGCTGTCAAGTGGTTTAAGTACAAGTGCCTTTTCTTTTGCAGGACATGTATCCACGCAATTACCACAACCTGTACAATCTAATGGAGAAACCTGTATTTTATATTTATAGCCTTCAAGTCCTTTTCCTTTTGCATCAAGTGTTTCAAAGCCTTCAGGTGCTTTTTTAAGTTCCTCATCTGTAAAAAGCATGGGTCTTATGGAAGCATGGGGACATACATATGAACATTGGTTGCACTGGGTGCAGTTCTCTTTCTGCCATTCAGGAACTGTTACAGCTATTCCTCTTTTTTCATATGCAGTGGAACCGGAGGGGAAAACGCCATCTTCATTTCCCACAAAGGCACTTACTGGAATATTGTCACCTTCATGCCTGTTCATTACTTTAAGTATTTTGGTTATGAATTCCGGTTCTTTAATATTTTCTTTTTTATCATCTTCAGATTGTGCCCATGACGCAGGTACTTTTATTTCTGAAAGAGAATTAATCCCTCTGTCGACAGCTTCATGGTTCATCTTTACAATATCAGCACCTTTTTTACCGTAAGTTTTTTCTATAGCTTTCTTTAAATATTTGACAGCATCATCAATAGGTATTATATTTGCAAGTTTGAAAAATGCTGCCTGGCATATCATGTTTATTCTATTTCCAAGACCTATTTCCACAGCTATATCTGTAGCATTTATTGTGTAGAATTTAATTTCATTTTTTGCCAGGTATCTTTTCATATTTGCAGGAAGTCTGCTTTCAAGCTCGTCCGGACTCCACTGGCAGTTTAAAAGAAAAGTTCCACCTTTTCTTAAACCTTTAAGCAGATCATACTGGTTAACATAAGCCTGATTGTGGCAAGCGATATAATCTGCATGACTAACATAATAGGTTGATTTGATAGGGCTTTTACCAAATCTTAAATGGGAAATTGTTACCCCGCCGGATTTCTTGGAGTCATATTCAAAATAACCCTGAGCATACATATCTGTATGATCCCCGATTATTTTGATTGCATTTTTATTTGCACCTACTGTTCCGTCTGAACCAAGACCCCAGAATTTGCACTGAACGGTTCCGTCAGGAACTGTGACTACTTCTTCTCTGACTGGGAGTGACAGATTGGTAACATCATCAATTATTCCTATTGTAAAACTATTAACAGGATTTTCAGATTTCAGGTTGTCGAAAACTGCTACTATTTGTCCTGGAGTTGTGTCCTTTGAACCCAGCCCGTATCTGCCGCCTATGATAAGAGGTGCATCTTCTTTTTTGTAAAATAGAGCTTTTATATCCTGATAGAGGGGTTCGCCAAGAGATCCTGGTTCTTTAGTTCTGTCAAGAACTGCAATTCTTTTCACTGATTTGGGGAAAACATCAAAGAAATATTTTTCTGAGAAAGGTCTGTAAAGATGCACTTTTATAAGACCTGTCTTTTCACCCTTTTTGTTTAAGTAATCAATTGTTTCTTCAATTGTTTCAGT
Organism: Actinomycetota bacterium; assembly: GCA_003486795.1. The sequence goes on along the minus strand of DNFX01000128.1, from coordinate 1,108 downwards.
AACTGATCCCATTGCTATAATTATATTTTCAGCATCCTTAGGACCATAATAAACAAATGGTTTGTAATCTCTTCCTGTAAGTTTGCTTAGCTGGTTCATATAATCAGCCACAATATCCGGAACTTTTTCATAAAATTTATTTGCAGATTCCTTAGCCTGGAAAAATATATCAGGGTTCTGAGCAGTTCCTTTAGTATAAGGTCTTTCAGGATTCATGGATCTGTTTCTGAAAGCATTTAATGCATCCATATCAAGCATTTTTTCATAATCTTTATAATCTATAAGCTCAACTTTCTGCACCTCACTTGAGGTTCTGAAACCATCAAAAAAGTGAACAAAAGGAACTCTAGATCTGATTGCTGCAAGATGAGCAACAGCACCGAGATCAATTATCTCCTGAACTGAACCTGTGGCAAATAATGCGCATCCTGTTTGTCTTACTGCCATAACATCTGAATGATCTCCAAAAATTGATAAGGCATGCATTGCGATCGCTCTTGCTGACACATGAAAAACACCGGGAAGAAGCTCTCCGGCTATTTTATACATGTTTGGAATCATCAGAAGTAATCCCTGCGATGCAGTGAAAGTTGTAGTCAGAGCACCAGCTGAAAGAGAACCATGTACAGCACCTGCTGCACCGGCTTCAGACTGCAATTCAGTAACATTTACTCTTTGTCCGAAAATATTAAGTTTTCCATTGGCAGACCATTCGTCAACGACCTCGGCCATTGTAGATGAAGGTGTAATAGGGTAAATGGCAGCAACTTCCGTAAAAGCATAGGCGACATAAGAAGCGGCAGTGTTGCCATCCATTGTTTCCATTTTCTTCATTTTCTTTTTTTCTCCTTAGTATTTTATAAAATTATTATTAAATGATCATTTGACATTGCAAACTCATAATTTTACTATTTTTTTTAAAATCATTCCAGTTTTTTAGCATTCTTATGATATCAGCTATATACAGAACTTTATTATTATGATAAATATAGTTCCGATAATATTCCTGGTAATAATCAAAATACATAAATTGATTTATGTATCATATTTTATACTGTTTTTTAATTATGGTTTCGTTATTATTCAGTATTTCAATGTACTGCTCTCT
>DNFX01000104.1 GCA_003486795.1 Actinomycetota bacterium | reverse complement strand
TATATAAATATATAATTGCGTAAATGTATAATATATAATATAATATTCCCATGTTTTTTAATATAGATAGTTTTGCTTTATCTGGCATTGATGCAGTAAAAATCAATGTGGAGATTAATATTTCAAACGGATTACCTACTTTTTCAATAGTCGGTCTTCCTGATAAAAGCATCAATGAATCAAAAGACAGAGTACGAGCATCAATAATCAATTCAGGATTTAAGTTTCCCCAGAAAAAGATAATAATAAATCTTTCTCCCGCTGATATTAAAAAAGAAGGACCCTGCTATGATCTTCCGATTGCACTTTGTATTCTTGCTTTAAGTAATCAGCTTAAACATGATTTCCTGTTTAAATCATGTTTTATAGGGGAGCTTTCCCTGGACGGAGCCCTTAATCCTGTAAAAGGAATATTGTCCATGGCTGAAAAAGCAAGAGCAGACAGTAAAGAGTATTTTTTCATACCTGCACCTAATTTTAATGAGGCCTCAATGATAAAGGATATCAGAATAATTCCCTGTGATAATCTTAAACATTGTGTCTATCTTTTGGAAGAAGAGAAAAGATCTGCCAGATATTTTGATGGAATTACTGATTTGAAAAACAGTAAGCAAAATCCCGATTCATCAAATCCGGCAGAAAAAGAAATCGTTGATTTCAAGGATATAAACGGTCAGCTAAGAGCAAAAAGGGCAATGGAGATAGCGGTAAGCGGCTTCCATAACATATTACTTGTAGGGCCTCCTGGTTCCGGTAAATCAATGCTTGCCAGAAGAGCCTTAGGCATAATGCCTGAACTTAGCTTTGATGAAAGCATAGAGGTAACCAAAATATATAGTATTTATAAGAAAAATTTAAAAAATCTTATAACTCAGAGGCCTTTCAGAAGCCCTCATCATTCGGTATCGCTTGCCGGTATGATAGGAGGAGGTTCCTCCATAAGACCTGGAGAGGTAAGTCTTGCGGACAGAGGAATTCTTTTTCTCGATGAATTTTCTGAATTTAGTTCAAAAATAATAGAAGCATTGAGACAGCCGGTTGAAGATAAGAAAATAGTAATTTCAAGAAATGGATATACATTCAGGCTTCCGTGTTTCTTTCTTCTTATAATAGCAATGAATCCCTGTGGTTGTGGATTTTTCAAAGATAAAGAAATAAAATGCAGATGCTCAGTCAGAGAAGTGGAAAGATACTGGAGAAAGATTTCAGGACCAATGATAGACAGAATAGATATCCAGGTCAGTATGCCCAGAGAAAAAATGCAAAGTACATTCGAATCAGAAAGCGATGATTCGGAGACGATTAGAAAAAGAGTAAGAAAAACTTTTGAAACACAAATAAAGAGAAATCAGTTTTTCAATTTTGAATTTAATTCCCAGGCAAATACTGCTGTTTTAAATTACTGGATAAAATCCGATTCTTTAAGAAAAATGATAATTGCTTATGCAAAAAAGTTAAATTTGAGCTCAAGGCAGATCTCCAGCCTTGTGAAAATATCGAGAACCATAGCTGATATGGAAAGCTCCGAAGNNTCACGAAGAACATATAACAGAAGCTCTTCAGTACAAGGTTATATTGTCTAGAAATTATTTTTCCAATCTGTTTTAAAATTATAAGAGAAATATATGAATGTAAATACTTTAAAAATACTGGATTTAATCCTGGAAAAGAACATAAAGCCTTCCGATATTTCAAAAATATATAAAGAATATAAATATTTTAATCATAAATCGTTAAATGATATAAGTTCGGTTTTGCCAAATAGGAAATTATCATTGGAAGATATCCGGTTTAAAAAAAAATTAAAAAATCAGATTATTGAATCATTAAATACAAGAGAGTTTTGTATTGTAAACATTACCCAGAAAATATATCCATATTTATTAAAAGAAATATTCTTCAGTCCCCCCTTACTGTTCTGTAAAGGGATAATTGAAATTCTGAATAGCAGATTATGTATTGCAGTTGTGGGAACAAGAAGATGCAGCAAATATGGGGCTGATGTTACAAGGTTTTTGTGTACCGAGCTTTCACGATTAGGTTTTACAATTGTAAGCGGTATGGCTGTAGGAATTGACAGGATTGCACATTTAACTACTTTAAATGAAGGTGGTAAAAGTATTGGTGTTCTGGGAACAGGGATAGATCTCATTTATCCTCCAGAAAATGCAGATCTTTTTAAAGATATGATTAAAGGAGGATGTCTGATTACAGAATTTTTTCCTTCAGTAAAGCCATTAAAGCAGAATTTTCCGGCGAGAAACAGAATAATATCAGGTATATGTATAGGGGCAATAATAGTAGAAGCAGGAGAAAAAAGCGGTGCTGTAATTACTGCAAAAACCGCTCTGAAAGAAAACAGGGAAGTGTTTGCAGTACCCGGGAATATATTTTCTGATAAAAATTGTGGATGCCACAGGCTAATACAGAATGGTGCAAAACTTGTTAATGATATTGACGACATACTTGTCGAGCTGGAAAATTATATAAAAGAATATGGCAATAATGATGATATGTTTAAAAGCACAAGGGAAAAGGATGAAAAAAAAGAAGAAAGAAGAAAAACATCAGAAATGCCGGTACCATCAGAAATGAAAAGTTATTTTTCTGAAGTTTTAAAAAGCATAGGTTATACTGAAAAAAGCCTGGAAGATATTCAGAAAGAAACAAAAATAGACAAAAACAAACTACTTCAGATAATATCTTTTCTCCAGTTAAATGATTATATTCTGGAAAAGAGCTTTAATAATTATGTATTGAATAAATAAAATGATAATATAATAATAAAGAAATGATAAATCACCATGACAGGGGAGAAAAATGTTTTCAAGAAAAAAAACTGAAAAACCAAAGAACCCGATAGGACTTGCCCTGTATGAATATGATGAGATTTTTAAAAATAAAATAGAAAAAATAATAAAAACTGCTATTTCCGGAGGAAGGCTGAATCCAAAAAGAAATTCAATAATAAAAAGAATCGTCATAACTGATTTTGAAGAAATAAAAGATAATATATCAAAGGAAAAATTAAAGGTTGATTACAGATCTGATAAGGCAAGAGATATTATAATAGAAATGATTAAAGATACTGAAAGCATATTACATAATCTGGATGGAGAAAATCTTGTCAGTGATGAAAACAGGATAATTATGATAAAAGAGCTTCAGAAAGAAATTAGTGAAAAAAGAGCTGTAATCCGTAGAAAATTAAGAGATATAGAATCTGATTATAGCTAGTAATGGAATTATTGAAAAATGTTAATAAACAAGAGTCTTGATTTATTTGAAAAATTTATTATCTTTGAAAAAAATCTTTCTCCGAATACCATAAAAGCTTACAAAAATGATCTTTTGGTTTTTGAGTATTTTCTAAAAAAAGAAAAGGTAAATGATACTGAAGAAATAAATTATCAGTTTTTTAAAAATTTTTTAAAATTTCTTGACCGATATAATTACAGTAATCGAAGCATCATTAGAAAATTATCCACTTATATTAATTATTTCAAATTTCTTGAGCACAATAAGTTTATAAAAACACAGATAAGTCAGAAAATATCAGTACCTAAAAGAGAAACCAGGTTTTATGATTTTTTGTCAGAAGAAGAGATGGAAAGATTTCTTGAAAGTATTCCTCATGATAGTGAGACAGGAAAAAGGGACAGACTGATTTTTGAAATTTTTTATTCAACAGGGGTAAGAATAAGTGAACTTGAGAATATAAAACTTAAAGATATAGATATTAAAAATTGTGAAATAAAAGTTTTTGGCAAAGGTAGAAAAGAAAGAATTGTCTTTCTTAACAATGAGGCAAATCTTTGTTTGAACGAGTATATGAAAATCAGAAATTATTTTCTTTATAATAAAAAAACTAATTCCTATAAAAAAAATGAATATCTTTTCCTTAGCAAAAGAGGGGAAAAATTATCACAAAGATATATAAGAAGGCTTCTTTCAAAATATCTGGCTGTATCTGATCTGAAAAAACATATTTCACCTCATGCTCTTAGGCATAGTTTTGCGACTCACCTTTTACAGGAAGGAGCAAATATAAGAGTTGTCCAGGAACTTCTGGGACACTCGAGCCTGAACTCAACACAGATATACACTCATCTTAACTTAAAAAAGATGAAAGAAGATTTTAAGAAATTTCACCCGAGAGCAAAATAAATTTCTGATTTAAAAGACAGTCCGGATATTAAATTAATTAATTTGCTCAAAAAAATATATTATGTTAAAATCTTCCAGAAAAAAATACACACACCGCAACAAGTAAAATGGTGTTAATTACCTGCGGTGGAGGAAAAACCATTATTTTAGGAGGAAAATTGAACGAAGTTACTATTAAGCAGCTTCTTGAAGCTGGCGTGCATTTCGGCCATCAGACCCGCAAGTGGAATCCAAAGATGAAGAGGTATATATTTGCTGCCAAAAATGGAATATATATCATTGATCTTCAGCAGACTTTAGTATTATTAAAGGAAGCTTATGATTTCTGCAAAAATATAGCTGCAAAAAACGGGGTAATATTGTTTGTGGGAACCAAGAAACAAATCCAGGATATTGTTGAAAAAAATGCTAAGGAATGTAACATGCCATATGTAAAGAACAGATGGCTTGGGGGTACTCTGACAAATTTTGAAACCATTCTTAAAAGAATAAAAAGAATAGAGGAAATCGAGAGAATGGAAAAGGAAGGGGTCTTTGAAAAACTTCCCAAAAAAGAAGTTCTCGGTATCCAGAATGAATATGAAAAGCTTAATTATAATATAGGCGGCATCAGAAACCTGAAAGGCATTCCGGATGCACTATTCATAGTGGATCCTCATAAAGAAGAAATAGCTGTAAAAGAAGCAAAAAAATTAAAAATACCAATAATTGCAATTACAGATACAAATTGTGATCCTGATGATATTGATTATATTATACCCGGAAATGATGATGCCATAAGAGCTTGTAATCTTATTACAGGTGTTATAAGTGAAGCAGCAAAAGAAGGTATTTCAAATGCAGCAATTATAAAAGCAGATATTGATAAAGAAAAGAAAGAGCAGGAAGAAACAGACAAAGCTCTTGCAGCCGAAAACAATATTGAAGATGAAGCTCCTGAAGAAGACGAAGTATGGACTTAATTATTAAAAATATCGGCCTATCAGTGTTAAGATAATAGGCTTGTAAAATAGGAGAGTGAAAAATGGTAGAAATAAAAGCAGGACAGGTAAAAGAATTAAGAGATAAATCCGGCGTAAGCATGATGGAATGCAAAAAAGCCCTGGAGGAATCATGTGGAGATATGTCAAAAGCAGAAGTGATTCTGAGGGAAAAAGGTTTGGCTGCTGCAAACAAGAAATCTTCAAGAGCAGCAAATCAGGGTCTGATAGACAGCTATATTCACCTTGGTTCCAAAATAGGTGTTTTGCTTGAAGTAAACTGTGAAACTGATTTTGTGGCAAGGAATGAAATATTTAAAGAATTTGTACATAATGTTGCTCTTCATATTGCTGCTTCAGCACCGAAATATGTTTCCAGGGAGGAAGTACCCGATGAAGTAATACAGGCTGAAAAAGAGATTTATAAAAAACAGGCGCTGAATGACGGAAAACCTGAAGCAGTTGTGGAAAAAATAGCTGAAGGCAAACTAAAGAAATTTTATGAAGAAAATTGCCTTATAGATCAGTTATATGTGAAAGATAATGATATGACAATAGGAGATCTACTCAAGGATGTCATCCTTAAAATTGGTGAAAATATAGTAATAAAAAGATTTGTAAGGTTTGTTCTGGGCGAAGAGATATAGAAATATTTCTGTCCATTATATTGATTATTAAAAATTAATTACCGAATTGTTTTATTTAAGATGCATTCAACCACTTACAAAAGAGTGTTGCTTAAAATCAGCGGTGAATCATTGAAAAATGACAGCTGTAACGGTATTGATTTTAAAATAATGGACAGAATAGCAAATGAGATTAAGGAAGTCAGCGACTGGGGAGTTGAAATTGCCATCGTAATAGGTGGTGGGAATTTCTGGCGTGGTATTAATGCAAGCGAGCTTGGCATGGAAAGGGTTGCAGCAGATTATGCAGGAATGATAGCTACAATAATAAATGCTATCGCTCTTCAGGATGCTCTTGAAAAAAAGGGTGTAATAACAAGAGTCCAGTCTGCAATAACAATCCAGGAAGTAGCAGAACCTTTTATAAGGAGGAGGGCAGTAAGGCATCTTGAAAAGAAACGTGTTGTAATTTTTGCATGTGGAACAGGTAATCCTTATTTCAGTACAGATACTGCAGCTGCTTTAAGGGCACTTGAAATTAATTCAGAAGTTATTTTTAAAGCTACAAAAGTTGACGGAGTTTATGACAAGGATCCGAAAAAATATTTCGATGCTAAGCTATATGAGAATTTAACTTTTGAGGAAGCTTTAGAAAAGAAATTAAATGTTATGGATTTAACAGCTTTTGNNGCATGGATAATGAGATTCCTATAGTAATTTTTGATATAACAAAACCGGGAAATATTAAAAAAGCACTTTCAGGTGAAAAAATAGGTACTTTGATTAGCAGGGGGTAAAAAATGAAAGATATTCTTTTGGATGATGCTGCTAAAAAAATGAATATTACAATTGACAAGACTATACATGAATTTAATTCTATCAGGACTGGCAGAGCTTCAGTAAATCTTCTTGACAGAATTACAATTGATTATTACGGTACAAAAACTCCTGTAAAACACATATCAAGTATCAGCACCCCGGATGCCAGAACCATAGTAATATCACCTTATGAGGCAAAATTTCTGAAGGATATTGAAAAGCAGATACTTGTTTCAGATCTTGGACTGAATCCTTCAAATGACGGTAAAGTAATAAGGCTCATAATTCCTCCATTAAATGAGGAAAGAAGAAAGGAACTGGTTAAAGTAGTAAAAAAAATTTCTGAAGAGTCCAGAGTTGCCATCAGAAATATAAGAAGGGAATCAATAGAAGAATTTAAGAAAATGGAAAAGAAGTCAGAGATTACAGAAGATGACCTTAAAAAAATGGAAGATGACATTCAGAAACTTACCGATAGCAG
>DNFX01000268.1 GCA_003486795.1 Actinomycetota bacterium | reverse complement strand
TGCCTTAATTCTTCTGAAACAATTATTTTTTTTATTACATTTTTAAAATCTTCTTTAGAGGTATTCCAGATGTTTCTGTTTAAAAATTTTCCGCTTTTTATATTATCTATTATCTTATTATATATTCTTGCTCCGAAGACAAGACCTTCCATAAGAGAATTACTAGCCAGACGATTTGCTCCGTGAGCTCCGGTTGCTGCTGTCTCCCCGCATGCAAACAAACCGCTGATGTTTGTTTCGCCGTCAAGAGTGGTTTTGATGCCGCCATTAAGATAATGTGCTGCAGGTGAGACTTTTATAAGATCTTTTTTTAAATCCAGTCCGTTTTCCTTTAATTTCTTTACAATGTTGGGGAACCTTATATTAAGAAGATGCTTGTCTATATGGGTTGCATCAAGAAATACATAATCTTTTTTACTTTTTTTCATTACCATTGTCATTTCCTTGACTACTATATCTCTTGGTGCAAGTTCTGCCAGGGGATGTCTTCCGACCATAAAACGATTGCCGTTTATATCTCTCAGAAAAGCCCCCTCTCCTCTTAGTGCTTCAGTGATAAGGAAAAGCTTATTATCATTTGTCCTGAAAACTGTAGGATGGAACTGAATAAATTCAATATCTTTTATTTCTGCCCCTGCTCTGTAACTCATTGCAATACCGTCACCTGTACTTACGGAAGGATTTGTAGTTATTTCATAGAGCTGGCCGATTCCGCCTGTAGAAATAACGATATTTGAACATGGGTGTATTTCGATTTTTCTGGTAGCGGTATCAAGAACTACTATTCCGCAGACTGCTCCGTCTGATGTCAGGATATCAAGCACAAAATTTTCAGGATAAAATTCAATATTGTTAATTTTCTTTGAATATATTATAAGTTTTTTTTCAACTTCTTCACCCGTGGCATCCCCACCTGCATGCAGGACTCTCGGACTGGAATGCCCTCCCTCAAGAGTAAGTCCTATCTCTCCATTTGCAATATCAAAAGTAATCCCGTCTTCAATAAGGTCCTCAATCATTTCCGGAGCACTTCTGACAAGAGTTTCTACCGCTTTTGTATCACAAAGACCCTGTCCTGAAACAATGGTATCCTCATAATGTTTCTTCCAGTTATCCGGACTTTTTATTGCAGCTGCTATACCACCCTGTGCATACCAGGTATTTGATTCTGAAAGCGAGCTTTTGGTGAATATTTTTAATTTTATATGTTTTGAAAGTCTTATTGCCGTGGATAAACCTGCAATACCGCTGCCTATAATTATGCAGTCAGAAAAATCATGTATCCTGTCAAAATTTGAAGGATTTACCAGAAAACGGGGAAATGTTTTTTTTATTTTCACTTTTCTATCCTGTAAATTCTTTCATTTTTTCAAGCGAAGTCCTTGCTTTCCTGATTATTTCATCTGGCAGATTTATTTCATAAACGCTGTCTTCCAGAGACCACATTATTTTCTCAAGATTAATAAGTTTCATGTTGGGACATATAGTATTTTTCTGTGCAGGATAGAATTTCTTTTCGGGATTAAGTTTCTGCAATCTGTGAATTATCCCTATTTCGGTACCGATAATAAATTCATTATTTAAAGACCCCTTTACGTATCTGAGCATTCCGCCGGTGCTTAAAACTTTGTCTGCAATTTCGGTTACTTCAGGAGTGCACTCAGGATGAACAAGGATTTCTGCACTTAGATGTTCTTTTTTAAGCTGTATCAATAATTTTGCATTTATCATTACATGAGTGGGACAGTATCCTCTCCAAAGTATCATTTTCCTGCCAGTCTGACTCGTCACATAAGTACCCAGATATTTATCAGGAATAAAAATTATTTCCCTGCCGGCAGGAATGGAATTTACTACTTTAACTGCATTTGCGCTTGTACAGCAGATGTCTACGAGCGCTTTTACTTCTGCCGTTGAATTTACATAGCAGACTATTAACGCATCAGGATGTTCTTCCCTGAGTTTTATTACATCTTTTGCATTAATCATATTTGCCATTGGGCATCCGGCTCCATCATCAGGCAGAAGGACTTTTCTGGAAGGATTAAGGATTTTGGCAGTTTCTGCCATAAATTTTACACCACAGAATACAATAGTGCTCTTTTTTACCTCTGATGCTTTTATGCTCAGTTCCAGGGAATCTCCAACAAAATCAGCTATATCCTGCACTTCACCTATCTGATAATTATGGGCAAGAATTATTGCATCTTTCTCTCTTCTGAGTTTGTTTATGCTTTCTATAAGTTCGATATTTTTATTCATTTTGATTATTCCATATCTTGAAAATTATTATTTTTAACAGCCAGCCAGTTAATTTTACGGCCCTGACATTTTTCAGATAACCAGGACAAATAAAATAATGTGTTTTTATTTTAAAATATAAATTAAAAAAAATAAAACATAACAATAAAAGAGCACTTTAAATAAGAAGCAGAAAATTTAAATAATCAATATGCTTGATATTTTAAAAATCTTCTTTTAATGTTATAAAACTGAAATCAGGATTAAAATTTTAATAATTATTATTGATTTATTTTTAATATTCATTTTATATAGATTCTCATAAGTATAAATAAACATATTTGTGCCAGAAATGAACAATAAGGGGAAATATTGAAACTTATAATAAGCGAAAAGGAAATAGCAGCCAGGAGAATAGCACAGATACTTTCAGATAACGGAGTAAAAGAGGAGAAAGTATATGGCGTTCCGGTTCATTCCTTTACCTATGATGGAGAAGATTTCAAGTCAATTGGTTTAAAAGGGCATATACTTCAGATTGAATTTTCTCCAGAATATGCAAACTGGATAAAAGTACCCCCGCAGAACCTTATTGATGCGACTCTCGAGAAAAAACCAATAGAAAAAAGAATAATCCAGGCTTTAAACAAAATTACCGCAGATGCAGAAAGCATAATAATTGCAACTGACTTTGACAGGGAAGGCGAACTTATAGGTTATGATGCCTATGATCTTTTGAGAAACAAATTCGGTGAAATACCTGTTCAAAGAGCGAAATTTTCTGCCATAACACAAAAAGATATCAGGAATGCATTTGCAAACCTGGACAGGCTGGATTTAAATCTTGCTTTTGCAGGAATGGCAAGACAGGACATAGATCTTATCTGGGGAGCAGTTCTTACCAGATTTATTTCTCTTTCATCATTCCAGCTGAGAGAAAAATTTCTTTCTGTTGGCAGAGTCCAGACTCCGACACTGGCAATTCTGGTTGAAAGAGAACAGGAAATAAAGAATTTTGTTCCGGTTCCTTACTGGCAGATAAAGGCAGTACTTAAAAATCAGAACGGGGATAAATTTGATTCTTTTTATTATAAAAAGAAGATACTGGATGAAAAAGAGGCACAGAAAATATTTGAAAAAATCGGTAATAAGGGTTCTGTTACATCTGTAAAGGAAGTCACAAGGCCGATAAAACCACCGGCACCTCTTAATACTACAGCTCTTATAGTAGCAGCAAGCTCGATTGGATTCTCTGCGCAAAAAACAATCAATACTGCAGAAAATCTTTATATAAATGGTTTCATAAGTTACCCGAGAACAGACAACACCGTCTATCCTTCATCCATAGACTTAAAGGACACTGTTTCAAACCTGAAAGGCATTAATGAATTTAAAGATATGATAGATGCTGTAATTTCTCAAAAAGAGCTGAAACCGACAAGAGGAATGAAGAAAACTACTGATCATCCTCCGATTTATCCTGTTTCGGTTGCAGGCAGAAATGATTTAAACGATGATGAATGGAAACTTTATGAGCTTATTGCAAGAAGGTTTGCCTGTACTCTTCTTCCGGAAGCTACTGTTAAAAATATGGCAGTGAATATAGACATAAACGGATTAAAATTCATTGCAAATGGTTCAACGATTCTTAATGAAGGATGGACAAAGTTCTATCCTTATTACAGACTTGTTGAAATTTCCCTGCCGGATATAAAACAGAACGAGGAACTATCTGTGATTAAAAAAGAGATAAATTCGAAAGAAACAAAACCTCCCGCAAGATATTCACAGGGAAAACTTGTAGAAAAAATGGAGGAATTAAATCTTGGAACAAAGGCGACAAGGCATTCAATTATACAGAATCTTATTAGCAGGGGATATATAAAAGGCAATCCGCTTGAAGCCACAAACAAAGCAATTGCGGTAATAAGTGCTTTAAAAGAATATGCATCCAGAATTACGACTCCCGAGATGACTTCTGAACTTGAAACTGATATGGATGCAATAACAAAAGGAGAGTTTGAAAAATCCGAAGTTGTTGATATTTCAAAAAACAAA
>DNFX01000114.1 GCA_003486795.1 Actinomycetota bacterium | reverse complement strand
TAATAATTATCTGAAATTTTTTCATTTAGTCATTCCTGCTTAGTAAAGTTTTTCATTTTAATCTCTAATCATTTATTGTATTCAGACTGAATCTATAATATTGTTTAATTTACTCCTGTAATATTTAAATTCATTCCATCCTACTTCAGGTGGAATAAGATGATCTCCGAAAGGAATAAAACCCCCCTGTTCCAAAAGCCATTCTACNNGGTTCAAGTATTTCATCTATTTTTTTTGCACCATATTTGATATCAAGTTTCGGAATGCCCCCCATTAAGAGAAAATCAGGATATTTTTTTCTGAGAGACACTACATCCATACCGGCACTTACTTCCATCGGGTACATTCCTGTAACCCCTGATTCCATGAACATTGGCACCAGTTCATTACAATCTCCGTCGGTATCCACTAGAAAAGTTTTTATTTTTTTGCTTTTCAGGAAATCAGATATTTTATTATAGTAAGGTAGTACAAATTCTTTAATAATGGAAGGTGACAACATGGAACCTTTGCCTGAAGATATATCTTCCCACAAATTGCATAGATCAACATCAGTATATGCCAGAACTTCTTCCCAGAGAGCAATCCATATATCAGTAAGTCTTTCAAGTATGTCTTTAATGAGATCCGGTTTATCATAATAAAACATGAATAAATTTTCATAACCAATCAGATGAGTAAGGGTTCCGAAAATACCGCAGGGATATCCTCCCAGGGCAAGTGGAAAATCCCTGTTTCTGTATATGGAAGCAATTTCTTTCCAGTTTGATGGCAGTCTCTCACTAATATTATCCATACTCATTCGCTCAGATTTTATATTGCTCCATGTTTCCCAGTCTTTAATTGGCCAGTCAAGACCGGAAGGTATAACCTGCTGTACTTTTGAAAATCTTCTTTTGCAACCGTCAAGATCAATATAATCAATATATTTTTCATTCTCGTTTACTATTATAGGTTTGAATTGGGGATAAAATAAATGTTCAGCACATACAACATTCTGCTGCATGTCCATGCCAAAATAATCTTTTACATCATAATCCAGAGCAAAACCCTGTGACGGGAAATAAATTCCTCCTCCCAGTACTGCAAAACCATCGGGAAGCTCGAGCTCACTTTCAGGTTCATTATAAATAGCTTCATACACGGTCTTATCTTTCATAAGAAAATGCTTCCAGACCGTTGTATATAATGAAGAAGTAGTGTTTATTATATTAACCGGTACTTTTGGATATTTTTTTAATGGAAGTCCTTCTTTGTACCATCTTTTTACAGCAGATCCCCAATAACCGAATTCCCATTTGACTGCAGGTATTTTTTTATTAAAATTTACAAATTCAATAAATTTTTCCCTGGAATTCATTATTCCTCCTTTTAATATTAAGTATCCGGAACCGAATTATCTTTTATTTTGTCTATATCAATAAGAATCTTGCCAAGAATGCCATTTACAAATTTGGGTGTATCTTCTTTCTGTCCTAAAAGCTTGGCAATTTCAATTGCTTCATCTACAGAAACTTTAAGCGGAATATCTTTTTCAAAAAACATTTCATAGATTGCCATCCTGATTATATTTCTGTCAATTATTGAAATTCTTTCAATTGTCCAGTTTTCAACTACTTTTTTTATTGTTTCATCAATTAATTTAAGATTTTTCTCTACACCCAGAACTAATTTCACAGTAAAAGCATCCAGATTTTTTTTAAAAATCATTTCTGTATGTATTATTTCATTAATATCTTTTTTCAAAAGATCACTCTGATATAAAACTATTACTGCTTTGATTCTTGCTCGTCTTCTTTTTGTGGTCATATTATACTCTTGTTATATAATCCCCTGTTCTTGTATCAATCCTAATTGTATCACCATTTTCAATAAAAAGCGGGACATTTACTTTTGCTCCGGTTATTATTTCTGCCGGTTTGAATGCATTGCTTACCGTATCGCCTTTGACTCCGGGTTCAGTGTTTATAATCTCTGCCTCAATAAAAGTAGGTAAATCTATTGAAATTGGATTTCCTTTATAAAANNTTTCATCAATTGAAAGTTGCTCGAAAGTTTCATTATCCATAAAATTATAATGTTCGTCTTTATAAAGAAACTGCATTTTCTTTGTCTCAAGAATCGCCTGTTCTACTTTTTCCCCTGCTCTGAAAGTTTTTTCAAAAATAGAGCCATTTATAAGATTTTTTAATTTTGTTCTTACAAAAGCTCCGCCCTTTCCAGGTTTTACGTGCTGGAAATATATAATCTCCAGTAAATCTCCTTCATATTCAATGGTCATCCCGTTTTTAAAATCATTGCTGCTTATCATTTTTAAATAACTCCCTTTTTACTTAAGAATTTTGCAAGATAAATATTCATAATCAATAGATTTATCACCAGATTTTGTTTATATAAATTAATTTAATACTACAAGATCTTTCGAATCTTTATAAAGTCTTTCACATTTGTTTTTTCTGATTATTACCATATCTTCTATTCTTACTCCTCCGAAACCAGGAATATAAATTCCCGGCTCTATGGTTATAATCATAGATTCTTTTAAGATCTGGTCATTTTCAGAACTAATAAAAGGCGGCTCATGCACACTTAATCCAATACCATGCCCCAGGGAATGACCGAATCTTTCACCATAACCATGTTTTGTAATAAAATCACGAGCAGTTTTGTCAAGTTCAGCTGCAGTAATTCCTTCCCTGCATGCAGATAATGAAGCAAGCTGAGCTTCTTTTACTATTTGATAGATTTCTTCAAATTTTTTTCTTCTTTTACTCTTTGTAAAATTACCTATTAAAAAAGTACGGGTAATATCAGAGCAGTAATTTTTCAGAATCATTCCGAAATCCATCAGTACTATTCCTGTGTTGATTTTATGATTGCCTGAGACATAATGCGGTTTTGATGAATTTTTATTGTTTGCAATTATAAAATCAAAAGACCTTGAAGATGCACCTTCTTTTATTAAAAATCCTTCCATTTCAAATGCAAGTTCTGATTCTGTCATTTTTTTCAAATCGTCAGGATTTTTCTTTTTAATAAAATCAAGACATTTTTCAGTTAGTCTGCAGTTTTTTTTCATTATTTTTATCTCTGAGTCATCTTTTATCTGCCTTAGTTCTTTAAGAGGATAGTCGATTGTTTTGACTGATAATTGCATCTCTGATAATTTTTTTTCAATATCTAAAAAATCAGCATATGTAATCGAGCCGCTTTCAATATATAGTTCTTTTATTTTTTCTTTTTTCAATATCCCTGGCAGAGTATCATTCTTTTTACTGAAAAGTACCAGTTCAATACAATCAGAATCGATAGATTCAGCTGCAGCTTCAAAAAAAATAAAGTTTACAAAAAGATAGTTTTTTTCATTTGCTATAAGCAGCCTGGAAGAAGAATCCTTTCCAAAAAAACCAGTGAGATAATAAATATTTCTGTCATTAAAAATCAAAAGATTTTTTTTATTATTTTGTGTATTATCACTGAGTTTTTTAATTCTTTTTGAAAATATTTCTTTGTTTTTCATATTTTAATAAATTTTGTCTGTCTGTTATTTTAAAGAAAGATAAATTAAAAAAAACATAATACATGATTAGCTTCAAAAAATTAAGTAAAGTTTTGTTAAAAATAATATTTATTGCTGTTCTAAGGGTAATTCCTGCCAGTATTTGTTAAAGATTATAAAATTTGTCTGCGGTACATTTGAAGGTAGATACTGTGATATCCCGTATTCATAATATATTTTTGTATTTCTGCTAAGTATTATTTCGCTTCCGATTATCAGTCCTCTTATATATTCATTATTTTCAGTAAGTACGCTGTTTGCCGCAATAGCAGCACACGCAGCATTCGGGTTTTCATAACTTGTTCCTGAAAAAGTTCCAGTTAGAAAACTAATGTCATTTAAAGCTGTCAGTACCATAAGATTGGTCTCAGGGAAAAAACCAGAAGTCAGGCTGATTGGAATTAT
>DNFX01000181.1 GCA_003486795.1 Actinomycetota bacterium | reverse complement strand
GCAATATATTTATCTATTTTTTTTGCATTTCCAATTATTTCATCAGGTTTAAAAGTTATAAAAGCATTTATTTCTCTGTCAGCCTCTTTTATTCTTTCGATATGTTCTGCGGCTATCTCTTCAGCTTTTATTTCCTTCTTTTTAATCAGTTCATGAAGTTCATGCGCCTTCATGTAAATCAGTTTCAAAAAAACCTCTTTTCAGTTAATCTATCTTGGGTATTTTAAAACCGTCATCGCTGCTTTCAGGAGCATTTCTTAAAGCATCCTCCTGCTCAACAGACTGACGCGGTTCGTCTTCTCTTAATATATTTGAAATATCGAGAACATGTGATGTAGGGCTTACTTTTTCGGTATCAACTTCACTTATTTTTGCGACATGCTCTATTATCTTGTCCAGCTGAATGGTTATTTTATCTATTTCATCACTGCCATAATCGATTTCTGCAAGATTTGAAATATGTATTACGTCTTCCCTGTTAATAATTTTCCCCATAAAAACCTTTATAAATTCTTATTTTAAAATTTTATTTATTTCAATTTAGAACATTTATATCATCAATTAAAACGAAAAATCTTAACAATTTTAACAGATTTTATAATATCTTTATACTAAAAAATTAAACTATACTGCAATCTCCTTAAACTGGCTGAAAAGAACAAGTATCATTAAAAGATTATATATGGAATGCAGAAAAATAACGGGAAATAGTGATTTTGTTTTATGAAAAATATATGCAAGAACCCAGCCTATAGCCATAAGCGGAATAAAATTATATAACTCCAGATGTGCTGCAGCAAAAAGAATCGATGAAATGAAAAGTCCGGCAAAAACTCCCCAGTTTTCCCTGAATGCCTGGAAAATAAATCCTCTGAAAAAAAGTTCTTCACATACGGGCGCAACAAGGGAAACGACTATAAGAAGTATGGTCGATGATACATTGCCGTTTTCTACAAGCTCCGCAATTTTGTTTTCAGGAGGAGCTATTTTAAAAACACTGGTCATGACAAAGACATAAATAAAATTGATTGCAAGTATAAGAAGTAATGCAAGAAAAGAATACCATATAGTTTTTAATATGCTGTAATAAGTCAGACCCAGGTCCCTGAAACTGCTTCTTCTCCAGTAAACTGCAAAAAACCAAACTGCCCCCACCATTAAAATAACCTGAATGCCATAAAGTATGGAAAAGCTTGTATTTGTTATGCTGGTAATGCTTATCTGGTTTCCCTGATTTAAAATTGATACTATTTTTGCAGAAAGAAAATAAATGCCTGTAAGGACAGTTACCAGAAATATTACTGAGAATAAAACATCTCTGATGTTCCATCTGATTTTGGGAATATATCCATCATCACTCTTTTTATCTTCAATTCCCAGTCTTTTTAAATCTCTTCTGTTAAGTGCTGTCATAACCACCCTGCTACGCCTTTTCATTTATCATTTTTCTGAAATCCTCTTCGGATAACTGTATGATATTCAATCTTGCTGCCTCTTCAAGCTTGCTTCCCGGATCAGTACCGACAAGCACATAATCAGTATTTCTGCTTATAGCTGAGGTCACTTTTCCTCCTGACCTCTCAATGATTTCTTTTGCCTCCTGTCTGGAAAAAGACTCCAGCTTTCCGGTCAGAACAAAATTTTTTCCTTCAAAATTTTTATTGATTTCAAGACTTTTCCTTTCCGATCTGAAATTTACACCGGCATTTCTAAGTTTTTCTATGACATGTCTGTTCTGGGACTGTTCAAAGAAAGTAACCACGCTCTGGGCTATTCTCGGACCTATTTCAAATATGCTGCTTAACTCTTCAAAACCGGCATTCATAAGTTCATCAAGGGTGCTGTAATTATCTGAAAGTACTTCTGCTATATGTGAGCCTACAAATCTTATTCCCATTGCGTACAAAAGCCTTGAAAGTGGTTTTGACTTACTTTTATTTATAGATTCTAAAAGATTTTTTGTTGATTTTTCCTTAAAGTTTTCAAGACCGTAAATGTCTTCGTATTTAAGATAATATATATCTGCAGCATCTTTTATGAGTCCTTTCTGTAATAGTTTGTCCACAATTGCAGGACCAAGCCCTTCTATATCCATTCCTGCCTTTGAAGCAAAATGGACTATTGCTTCATACTGAACTGCCGGACAGGCAAGCGAAGTACATCTTCTTACGGCTTCTCCTTCAGGTCTTAACGCATCTGAACCGCACACAGGACATTTTAGAGGCATTACAAATTCTATTTCGCTGCCGTTTCTTTTTTCTTTCAAGGGTCTTATTATTTCAGGTATAACGTCACCTGCTTTATGAACAAGGACAAAATCTCCTATCCTTACATCTTTCTTTTTTATTTCATCCTCGTTATGTAGCGTTGCATTTGAAACAGTTGAACCTGCAATTACTACAGGTTCCAGAACAGCAACAGGGGTAAGCGCTCCTGTTCTCCCCACATTTACCTTGATATCGATAACCTTTGTTATTTTCTGTTCAGGAGGAAATTTAAAAGCAACTGCCCATCTCGGATTTCTTGATGTAGCTCCCAGTTGTCTCTGATACTTAAAAAGGTTGACTTTTATTACTATTCCGTCAGTTTCATAAGGCAGATCCTTTCTTTTATCCTGCCAGTACTGGCAGAATTCTTTTATCTGCTCAAATCCTGTTGCTTTTTTAATATTCTCATTTATTTTAAAACCTATGTTTTTCAGATATTCAAGAACTTCAAAATGACTTTCTATATCAAGATAATCATTATTAGCCATGGCATATATAAAAATATTAAGTTTTCTTTTTGCAGTTATTTTCGGATCTATCTGGCGAAGTGAGCCGGCTGCCGCATTTCTGGGATTTGCAAAAGTAAATATTCCCTGTTCTTCCCTTTCTTCATTTATCCGGACAAATTCATCTTTTGAAAGATAAGCTTCTCCCCTGACTTCCGCCTGTCATTGAAGTCAGGGGAGAAGCTTATCTTT
>DNFX01000003.1:2973-10769 GCA_003486795.1 Actinomycetota bacterium | reverse complement strand
TTGAGATTGGAAAGGGCAAGACCGGACGCAGAGCATACGGTTTTGACGAGATAACAATTGTTCCCAGCAGGAGGACGAGAGATCCTGAGGATGTAGATATATCAGTTCAGATAGACAAATTTAAAATGGAGATACCCTGTCTGGCTTCAGCCATGGACGGTGTAGTAGATGTCAAACTGGCAATCGAGATGGGAAAACTTGGAGGAATGGCTGTTTTAAATCTTGAAGGTATACAGACAAGATATGAGAATCCGGATGAAATGCTTGAAAAAATTGCAGGTTTTTCCAAAGAAGAGGCAACAAGGAACATGCAGAAGATTTATCAGGAACCAATTAAAGAGGAACTTATTTCAAAACGGATAAAACAGATAAAAGATGGAGGCGTTACAGCTATTGCTTCCATTACTCCCCAGAAAGTTGAGAAATATTATAAAATAGCTATTGATGCAGGCCTGGACATACTTGTAATTCAGGGGACTGTTGTAAGTGCTGAACATGTAAGCAAACAGGTTGTTCCGCTTGATCTTAAAAAATTTATTCCGAATTGCCCTGTACCAGTTATAGTCGGTGGAGTAGCTTCATATTCGACATCGCTTCACCTGATGAGAACAGGTGCCGTAGGTGTTCTTGTTGGCGTCGGTCCGGGTGCTGCCTGCACTACAAGACAGGTTCTTGGAGTAGGCGTACCGATGGCTACAGCCATTGCAGATGCTTCTGCAGCAAGGACAAGGCATCTTGAAGAAACCGGAAAATATTGTCATGTAATAGCTGATGGCGGTATGCGTAAGNNATATTGCAAAAGCAATTGCCTGCGGCGCAGATCTTGTTATGATAGGCGGTCCCATATCAAGAGCAAAAGAATCTCCGGGCAGAGGTTATCACTGGGGAATGGCTACTTTCCATCCTGAACTGCCGAGAGGAACAAGAATAAAAACTGATATAGCAGGCACTCTTGCAGAAATACTTATAGGTCCTGCGCATGAAAATGACGGTACATTAAATCTCTTTGGAGCCCTGAGAACTTCCATGGCTACATGCGGATACGAAAATATAAAGGATTTCCAGAAAGCAGAAGTAATGATTGCCCCGACAATAAAAACAGAAGGCAAAGTGGAACAGAGAGCCCAGAAAGTCGGAATGGGAGTATAAGTTTATCAAAATACACAAACATATATATTGTTTTATTATTTTAATAAATTATCTAAAAACAGGTTTCTAAATGAAAAAGGATGATTCATATATTGAGAATATAATAGTACTTGATTTTGGAGGCCAATACAGTCAGCTTATCGCCAGGAGGGTCAGGGAGCTCAGGGTATATTCGGAGCTGGTTCCTTTTGATGCAAAAATTGAGCATATAAAAGCAAAAAAACCAAAAGGAATAATTCTTTCCGGTTCTCCTTTCAGCGTGCTGTCGCAGGAAAGGAAATTCGATATTGATCCTGAGATTTTTAATCTCGGAGTGCCGGTGCTAGGAATATGTTACGGGATGCAGCTTCATGCGCACCTTCTGGGCGGAAAGATTACGGCTACAGGGACTAATGAATATGGCAAAACAAAAATAAAAATGGACAACAGTTCCCAGCTTTTTGAAAACCTGCAACCGATAGAGACCTGCTGGATGAGCCACAGAGACAGTGTTTCGGAACTACCGCCTTCTTTTAAAGTAATAGCTTCAACAGATAACATACCTATTGCAGGGATTGCTGATACATCAAAAAATATATTCGGCATACAGTTTCACCCTGAAGTAAGGCATACACCTTCCGGTATGGATATTCTAAAGAATTTTCTCTTTAGAATTTGCAAGTGTTCTCCAACCTGGACCATGGTTTCAATAATCGAAAAAGAGATTAATGAGATAAGGGAAAAGGCAGAAGATGGTAAAATAATATGTGCTTTAAGCGGAGGCGTTGATTCTTCAGTAGCAGCAATACTGGTCAATAAAGCGGTAGGTGACAGGCTGACATGCATATTTGTCGACCACGGACTTTTAAGAATGGGTGAAGCCGAACAGGTTGAAAAAACTTTTAAGGAGAATTTTAAAATCAATCTTGTACATATTAAAGCCAGGGACAGGTTCCTTTCAAAACTAAGCGGGGTTACGGATCCTGAAAAGAAAAGAAAGATAATAGGAACGGAATTTATCAGAATATTTGAGGAAGAAGCAAAAAAAATAAAAGATGCGGATTATCTGGTGCAGGGAACGCTTTATTCTGATGTAATAGAGAGTGGAACCAGAAATGCTGCAAGAATTAAGTCACATCACAATGTGGGGGGGCTTCCTGATGACATGCAGCTGAAACTTATTGAACGATTAAGGATGCTTTTCAAGGATGAGGTCAGAATACTCGGAATAGAGCTGGGGCTTCCTGAAGAGATAGTATGGAGACAGCCTTTTCCGGGCCCGGGACTTGCTATAAGAATTATCGGTGAAGTAAATGAAAGAAGGCTTGAGATTCTTCAGAAAGCAGATTATATTGTAATCGAGGAAATTAAAAGGGCAGGTCTTTACAACAAGATATGGCAGTCATTTGCAGTACTGCCTGCCATAAAAAGCGTTGGTGTAATGGGTGATGAAAGAACATATGAATACCCCATTGTAATACGTGCAGTTACAAGCGAAGATGCGATGACTGCAGACTGGGTAAGACTTCCCTATAAAGTACTTGAAAAAATTTCAGGTAGAATAATAAATGAAGTGGAAGGTGTAAACAGAGTTGTGTATGATATAAGTTCCAAACCACCCAGTACAATTGAATGGGAATAAAATAAATTTTATAAATTTTTTAAAGGAGCATATAAATGGCAGAAGATTTTAAAGATAAGCTCGTTAAGTACAGAGAAGAAATAAACAGGATTGACAAAGCAATCGTTGACTATCTGAATGAAAGAGCAAAAATAGTTCTTGAAATAAAAAGACTGAAGAAAAAAAACAACCTTCCTCTTTATGATGCAAAAAGGGAAGAAGAACTTCTGGATAATATCGCCCAGTATAACAAGGGGCCTTTGTATAATGATAATATAGTTCAGATTTTTGAGAGCATATTAAGGAACGTGCAAATACTTGAGCGGGGAGAAGATCTGTGAAAAATATCTATTCAGGTAAAGACGGGAAGTACCGTAAAAATGATAATGCCAGTCTGATTGCTGATGGATATGTAACTATTATTGCCGGTCCATGTGCAATAGAAAGCTGGGAACAGCTTGACAGCATAGCAAAAATAGTAAAAGACTCAGGTCTGAGTTTTTTAAGGGCAGGAGCATACAAACCCAGGACATCTCCATACAGCTTCCAGGGTCTGGAACACAAAGGACTGGAAATGCTAAAGGATGTTGGAGACAAGTATGGTTTATATACAACAAGTGAAGTAACAGATGCAGAAACAGTTTCAGAAGTGGCAAAATATGTTGACATTTTACAGATAGGTACAAGAAATATGTCAAATTTTGCACTTCTTAAAAAGGTGGGGGCAGTTGCAAAAGAACAGAAAAAGAAAGTAATTTTAAAAAGAGGCTGGGCTTCCACAATAAAGGAATGGCTTCTTGCTGTTGAGTACATAACTTCACAAAGCAGCGAAGAAGTCATACTTTGTGAGAGAGGCATAAGGACATTTGAACCTTATACAAGATTTACACTTGATTTGTCTGCAGTTCCGGTTATAAAAAAATTAAGCAAACTTCCGATTATAATAGATCCTTCACATGCTGTAGGCCAGAGCGATCTGGTTATTCCGATGAGCAGGGCTGCCATTGCTGTAGGAGCTGACGGTATTATAGTTGAGATACATAATGAGCCTGAAAAAGCTTTGTGTGACGGTCAGCAGGCCCTTAATGAAAAGCAGACAATAGATATGCTTGATCAGGTAAAGAAAATAGCAGAAACACTTGGGAAGAAAATAAGGTAAAATAATTGGAACTCTCTTTGACAGGAAAAGCATTATCTTGGAATTAAAAAAAGAATTAAACCCCCAGCAAATAGAAGCAGTCCTTGACAACAGTAGTTCCCTTCTTGTATTTGCCGGAGCAGGAAGCGGGAAAACAAGAGTACTGACATTTAAGATAGCTTATCTCATCAGAGAAAAAAATGTAGATCCTTTTAAAATCCTTGCAATTACATTTACTAATAAAGCTGCAAGTGAAATGAAGAAAAGGATAATAGCTCTTGTGGGAAATGTCGGTCAGTATATGTGGGTTTCAACATTTCATTCATTCTGCGCGAGATTACTGAGAAAAGAAATAAGCAAGCTGGGTTTTACACCGAATTTTGTTATTTATGACAGCGAGGATTCACTGAAATTAATATCCAGATGTATAAAAGATGCCGGATATGATACAAAAATGGTCCCGCCCAAATCAGTTCAGGAAGCCATAAGCGCTACAAAGAATATGCTAAGGGATTCTGAAGATTATTCCAGGAAAGCTTTTGATCCTTTTGAAAAAATGGTAGCCCATGTATTCAGGAATTATGAGAAAGAACTAAAAGAGGCTGATGCATTGGATTTTGACGATCTTCTACTTTTTACGGTTAATCTTTTTAAAGAATATCCTGATACTCTGGGGAAATATCAGCAGCAGTTTGAATATATACTTGTAGATGAATTTCAGGATACAAATCTGGCACAAAATGAACTTATACTAATGCTTTTTAACGGACTCAACAAAGTATTTGTCGTCGGTGATGATGATCAGAGTATTTATTCCTGGCGGGGCGCACAGGTAAAAAATATTATCAATTTTGATAAAAATTTTGATAATACAAAAATAATAAAGCTTGAGCAGAACTACAGATCCACATCCAATATACTTAGTGCTGCAAATGAACTTATAAAGAACAATTATTCAAGAAGCAGTAAAAAACTATGGACAAGCAATCCTTCCGGGGAACTCATAATAAGATACAGAGCACAAAATGAGCAGGAAGAAGCAAAATATGTTGCTGAAAAAATATTAAAAATAAAAGAATGTGAGAATAAAAATTATAAAGACTTTGCTGTATTTTACAGAACAAATGCCCAGTCCAGGGTTATTGAAGAGACTTTTATGAGAGAGAAAATACCATACAGGATTTTTGGGGGACTTAAGTTCTATGACAGAAAAGAAATAAAGGATATGCTTGCATATTTAAAATTTATTTCAAATCCGAATGATTTTGTCAGCCTGCAGAGAATTATCAATGTTCCTGCAAGAGGCATAGGTAAAATTTCTCTGGATAATATTTCGAAATATTCTTTTAAAAATAACATAACCTTCTGTGAAGCATTTTATAATTTTAAGGATATAAAGACCCTTAATTCCGGAATAAAAGCAAAAATTAGAAATTTTATAGATACGATTGAATTATTTTCTGAATATTCGCAAAAAAATACTATCAGCCAGACCCTGGAATTTATATGGGAAAAAACCGGTTATATAAAAGAACTTAATGAGGAAAACACAATAGATGCCATGAGCAGGATTGAGAATCTTCGTGAACTGCTTACAGTCATAAGAGAATTTGAGGAAAGGTATGAAACTACAAATTCTGAGAGACTGGAACTTGTTGATTTTTTACAGGAAATTGCACTGATTTCTGATATAGATAACTTTGATGAAAACGCTGATACGGTTATTCTGATGACTCTGCATAATGCGAAGGGACTGGAGTTTGATAATGTGTTTATTATTGGAATGGAAGAAGGAATTTTTCCTCATATAAGAAGTATAACTTCAGGATATGATGATATAGAAGAAGAAAGAAGACTGTGCTATGTCGGAATGACCAGAGCAAAAAGCAGACTTATAATGACTTCTTCCATAATGCATTTTATTTACGGAGATCAGCGCGAGAGGCTCGTTTCAAGATTTATCGGAGAAATTCCAAAAAAATATTTTATTGATGAAAATCCTGTTGTACAGAACCAGTTTGTTTTTTCACAGAACAGGGTTAAAAAAGACATGAATCCGGATTTTAAAAGAGAAAAAGATTTTATGGGTTTTGCACTGGGTGATATTATTGAACATAAACTCTGGGGTGATGGAGAGATACTTAGAGTGAAAAATATTACTGATGACCTTGAGCTTGATATTGCTTTTAAATCTGTAGGACTGAAAAAGCTGCTTGCAAGTATTGCACCCATAAAAAAGAAAAATAGCTGACTTGTCCTGAATTTAACTATTAATCTTTTAATTTTATATGAATTTTATATGATATTCGTTTTATAATAATGATTATGGAACAGGAAAATCAGGCGTTAATTAATACAACTCTTGAGCTGGTAAAGATCGATTCCCGCAACAGGCCTCACGGAGAAGATGAGATTGCTGCTTATATTTCGGATTTTCTTGAAAAAATAAAAATTGATAATGTGGTAATTACTCATGAAAAAGAAAGGAAGAGCCTTATAGCATATTATCCTGGTACTGAGTCATGTAAAAATCTTCTGATGTGCGGTCATCTGGATACTATTAATCTTGATTCTGTTTCAGGCCCGGATAACCAGATTAAAGCAGGGATTAAAGCCGGAAAAATGTTCGGACTCGGGACATCTGACATGAAGGGCGGCTTAGCCGGAATGCTTTATGCTCTCAAAGAACTTGTAAAAAGAAATTATAAACCCAGATACGATATATACTTTGCGTTCACCGGCGATGAAGAAGCCGACAAAGCAGGAGCGCTGCATCTTCTTGAAAATGAATTAACAAACAATACAAAACTGATGATTGTCGGAGAGCCTACCAACCTTAATCTGGGTCTGGGTTCAAAGGGTCAGATTTGGTTTGAAATAAAATTCAGGGGAAAAGCTGCACATGGTTCAACACCTGATAAAGGTAAAAGCGCAATACTTATGGCTATGAATTTTATTTCTGAACTTCTAAATCCTGATTTTTTTGTTAAAAATGACAGATTCTTTCCAAAAAGTACAGTAAATATCGGGTTTATAAATGCCTTAGGTCCTTTCAATGTTGTTCCTGATACCTGTCTTGTGGGTGTGGATATAAGACTTTCTCCTCCTGAAACAGTTGATAATGTTATAAAAAAGATAAAAGAGATATTGGCCTCTACTTTAAAGAAGAGCGAATATGAGTTAAAAATAGTTGATAGTCTCGATGCATCTTTTGTGCAGCCTGAAAGTAAAATGGCAAAGGAAATCAAAAAGATTATAGGAGCGCATGTATCCGGAAAAAGAAAGATTGCTCTTTCTTATGCTACAGATGGCTCGGTTTTAAACACCTATGCTTCAATTCCCGTCATAATACTGGGGCCAGGTATTCCGGAAGTGATACATAACAGGGATGAATATATCCCTCTTGAGAACATTATATCTTCTGCAAAAATATATACCGATATAATGCTAAATGTTGGAAAAATAATCTGAATATCAGAAAAATAATCTAAATATTTAACTTATTCAGTATTTTTTCTTTAATTCTGATAAATTCAGCTGACGAAAATACGCTTATATCTCTGGGTTTTTTTAATCTGATTTCAAGTATGTCAACTACCGTTGCCGGTCTTTTTGACAAAACATATATTTCATCGGAAAGAAAGATGGCTTCGTCGACGGAATGTGTTATAAACAGTACAGAAGAACTGAATTTTGTTATGATTTCCTGAAGCCATAATTGCATTTTTCTCCTTGTTATTGCATCAAGTCCGCCGAAAGGCTCATCAAGAAGCATAATATCACTGGAGAAAAGATATGACCTCAGGAAGGCTGCTCTCTGCTTCATACCTCCTGAAAGCTGATTCGGATAATAATTTTCAAATCCTTTTAAACCAAAAACTTCAAAAAATTCAAAGGCATTTCTTTTTG
>DNFX01000003.1:0-2967 GCA_003486795.1 Actinomycetota bacterium | reverse complement strand
CAGATCTTTCTGGCGCATATAACTTACCCGTCCCGTTCTTCCGGTGTATTCAATTCCGTCTATAAAGACACTGCCACTGTCAGGATTATCAAGACCTGAAATAATTTCAAACAAAGTAGTTTTCCCGCATCCGCTTGGGCCTATTATGGAAACTATCCTGTTTTCTTTAAGAGTCAGGCTGATATTTTCAATAGTATCGAGTTCATCATAACTCTTTCTAATTTCATTTACTTTTATTTTTATAGTCATTATTATTTTAGAAATTCATTTGTGTAAGCATTTTCATAATCTAATCTTCTGGCTATCAGCTGATTTTCAAACATCCATTCAGAAAAATTCTTCCATATATCCTCTTCCATAAAACCCCATTTTCCGCTTTCCGGCATGTATTTGCTGCTAAGATACTGCTGGCTTTTTAAAACTATTTCCCTGTCAAGTTCAGGAGCATTCTCAAGCAAAATCTCTGCAGAGTCTTCAGGATTTTCTATTGAATAGAGATAGCCTTTGCGAGTTGCATCCAGAAATTTTTTAACAAGATCCTTCCTGTTTTTCAATGTTTCCTCAGAAGCTATTATTACCGGAGTATAGAAATCGAGTCTTTCATCAAAATCCTGCAGAAGCATGAAGTTTATTTCAAAATTCTTTACTTCTGATGCAATTCCGTCCCAACCGTAATAAATCCAGGAGAAGTCGACATCTCTCTGAACACTTGTAATAAAATCTGAAGCACCTATGTTTACTATTTTCAGTTTGGAGAAATCAGCATCATATTTTTCCATAAGTCCTTTAAGGAGAGCATCTTCAACAGGTGATCCCCATCCACCGTATATTTTGTTTTCAAAATCCTTGGGTGAAACAATATTTTTTTCTTTCATGGATGCAAATCCGGAAGTATTATGTGGAAGAATTGCTGCTATTGCCACAACAGGAAGTGAAGGGCTTGAAGTTCTTGCATATGTTACCTGTTCCTGATAGCTTATCCCGAATTCTCCTTTTCCGGCTGCAATCAGATCTGCAGAACCACCTTCTGTAGGCTGTACGATATCTGCTTCAATTCCTGCTTCTTTATAGTATCCTTTTTCTAAGGCAACATAAATTCCTGTATGATTTGTATTGGGAACCCAGTCAAGCACAATAGTTATTTTTTCATTTACTGTTCCGGAAGGCTCTGCAAAGGATTCTTCTTTAATTGAAGTGCTGCATCCGGTCATTATCACGGAAGCTGATATTATAACTGTTAGAAATAAAATCATTTTAAATTTTAGATTTTTTGTTTTCATTTTAATCTCCTCGTATTATAAGATAATAATTTTTTATTAAGATACTAAATCTTTATGATAATATTATTTACTCTTCAAGGACTTCGCCTTTTTCAAATTTTTTCCATGGCATCGATTTTTTCTCAATTGCATTGATAAGCCTTATAAACAGGATGCTCAGTACAGTAATAATAAGTATTGCACCAAAAACTTTGTCTGTTGCAAAAGAATGTTTGGCACGAAGCATGAATACCCCTATACCGTCTTTGCCTCCGACCCATTCACCTATGGTAGCACCCATAATACTGTAAGTTGCAGCGATTTTAAGTCCTGAAAAAAATCCGGGTAGTGAGTAAGGAAGCTTTATATATTTATATATATGAAATTTTCTGGCTTTCATTGATTTCAGTAAATTGATTTGCTCTAAATCGGCATTGGCGAATCCGGATAAAAGGCTTATAGTTATGGGGAAAAAGCAAATCAGTATTACTATTATTATTTTGGGTAGCAGTCCGTACCCGAACCAGATAATAAAAAGAGGAGCAAGTGTTATTATGGGTATTGTCTGGGATGTTATAAGTAATGGATAAAGTATTTTATTTATTATTCTGGAAGCATCCATAAGAATAGCTGTAATAAACCCAAGAACAATGGCAATAAGAAAACCTGACATAGTCTCAATAATTGTGATTAAAAGATCAAACCAATATAGCCTGAAATTTATAAAAACAGACAGTACTATCTTTGTGGGTGCAGGTAGAATATATTCAGGAACCAGACCTGTTCTTGACACAGTCTCCCAGACTGCAAGAATAAAAATAAAAAATAATACTGAATAAAAATTAAAAACTATATTTTTTTTCTTTTTCATTTTTCAGCAAATGTTAATTTATTAAATTTCCCTGACAATCAGGAGGATACCTTCGGAAAAATCTATCAATGCCCTGTCTTCTGTAAAAATATTGCTCAGTCCTCTAATTGGAGAAAATAAAAGTTTTTCATTTTCCAATTTATATTTCAAACCTTCGGTTTTATTAAAAAACGTATAAGGCGTTATTGAAAAAATAGATAATTTTTTACCTTTTCTGCCTGAGATAACTGATGTTTTTCTTAATACGGATATTTCAAAATCTTCGTCAATTATTTTTAAATCAATTTCTTTATAATTTTCAGAAAAAAGATTGAATATATTTGCCAGGCTGTGATCTATTCGCTTGCCAAGAGCTCCTATTATGACAATCTGTCTGCAGCCTTTTTGTACTGCATAATCTATTGCAAGCTGTGTATCGCTTTCATTTTTATCTGCAGGGAATTCCATGACTTTCATACTATCTTTTATGGAGGCGAAATGTTCTATGTCATAACTGGCTGAGCTGTCCATATCACCAATAATAATATCAGGACATATTCCCATTTTTTTACACAGGGAAACTGCTCCGTCTGCTGATATTACAAAAGTGTTATTATCAAAACCATAATAATTTTCAAGATCATTCTTTATCTCAGAAAAATCTTTTATCTCACCATTTGACACTATTAAACAATTCTTCATCTTATAACCTCATTTTTACTTCCTGCCATATTTTTTACTGATTTATAACTGTAATGAAATATCATAAAACCCAGAAATATCAAAATAATACTGCAAATAAAAAAACCGCTTTACATATAAATGCAAGCGGCCAAAAAAAATCATTCCTACGCTAGC
>DNFX01000040.1:5880-7585 GCA_003486795.1 Actinomycetota bacterium | reverse complement strand
CCTGGTCACATTTTTCGGATTTTCCTTTTTTGCAGTCTATCAGAGTTTTTTCTCACTTATACTGACAGTCCTGATTGTAAATATCGGATATAATTTTGTATGGCCGGGTTCATATTCGGCTGTTTTTACCGATTTTAATGAAAATTATTCTGTAATTTTTGTAAATCTTGACAAATTTTATTATTTTTCGACACTTTTCGGTCCTCTTTTTATCAGTCTTCTTTTATATTTAAATCTGTCTCCAAGAATCATATTCATTTTTCTGGCAGCAATATTCGGAATAATGTATGTAGTATTTTATTTTACTTTCAGAAAAGAAGAAAAAAGAAAGTATATGAAAGCAAGTTTTGATATCAAATTATCAAATTTGCGCAGCAGTAAGAGAAGTTATAAATCACCAGCCGAGGCAGTTTCAGCCGGAAGCGATATAAAAAATGATATAAATAACGAAAATGTTGTCGTATTAGGGAAAGATAACAAAAAAACTAATTTAATAAATACTGATTTAAATAATGATGAACTGGAATGCACATATACTTATAAAGGATTCAGAACGATTTTTAAAAAGGCAACTGTACTGTCAGCAGTAACGCTGACCTTATTTGCATGTGTAATGGTAGGTTCATCTGCCTGGCTTACTACTTACTTCACTTTATTTGATGTCCCGATTTTTTTAAGCTCCATATTTGTCTCAGTTTACTGGTTCTTTACTTTTATAGGTCTGCAGCTTATATCCAGGCTTCTTAAATATTTAAGTGAGGCAAAAATACTTTTCTATGGAGGATTACTCAGTTCAATAGGGCTGGTATTTTATGGTATTGTGCCTAATATATATGTAAAAATAATTTTTATTATTATGGTTGCAATAGGAGTTTCAGGAATCTATCCTCTTGCTGCTGCAATATCAGTCAGAGAAAACCCCCAGGCTACTGCAACAGCTTCAGGCTTTACCGTGGCAATGGGAATAGCAGGTAGTCTGATAATACAGCCCTTAATGGGATTTGTTGCAGAATATTTCAATAAAAGAAATGTACCGTTTGTTCTTCTGGTAATTTCGGTGCTGGGTACTTTAATTGCTTTTCTTCTTTTAAAACATTTCAGAGAATCGGTTCTTCCGGGAAAAATAAAAATCGGATAAATACTTTAAAGAGAATTTTTTTTCTGCATTTCATATCTTCAGAATAATTCCACTAAAGAAAACAGAGTAAATAATGTAAAAAACAAGGTAACTGAAAAAATAAAAGTAAAAATTATTAGTAAATAAATTATAATAATTTTAATTAGTTAATTACCAAATTATTTTAAAAATTTTAATGAAATTTCTTGATTTTTGATTTTTAATGTACTAAAATCTTTCATTGTTAGCAGACTTAAAGTTAGAGTGCTAAATTTAAAATGTGAATTTGTATAAAAACACAAATATTTATCAATTGAAGGAGGTATTAGTAATGAATTACAGACCACTAGGTGACAGACTGCTTGTTAAACCAAAAGCAAGTGAAGAGAAAACTGCAAGCGGAATCGTTCTTCCGGATACCGCAAAGGAAAAGCCACAGGAAGGCGAAGTTATATCTGTTGGTCCTGGCGCAAAGGATGAATCAGGAAAAAGGATTGCAATGGATGTTAAAAAGGGTGACAAAGTTCTTTATTCAAAGTATTCAGGTACAGAAGTTAAAATCAACGGTGAAGAACATCTGATTATCAG
>DNFX01000040.1:0-5825 GCA_003486795.1 Actinomycetota bacterium | reverse complement strand
TAAGGAGGATTTGATATGGCAAAGGATTTAAAATACGATGAATCAGCGAGAAGGTCTCTTGAAAGAGGCGTTAACATCATCGCTGATGCAGTTAAGATTACTCTTGGCCCCAAGGGAAGAAACGTAGTTCTTGAAAAGAAATACGGTGCTCCGACAATTACAAATGACGGAGTTACAATTGCAAGGGAAATTGAAGTTGAAGATGTATTTGAAAATACAGGTGTTCAGCTTCTTAAAGAAGTTGCTACAAAAACCAATGATGTGGCAGGGGACGGAACAACCACAGCTACTCTTCTTGCGCAGGCTATGGTTAAGGAAGGTTTAAGAAACGTTGCAGCAGGTGCCAACCCTCTTCAGTTAAAGAGGGGTATTGAATTTGCAGTTGATGCAGTTGTAAAAGAAATAGGAAAAGCAGCAAAAGATGTCTCTACAGACAAAAAGAAAATAGCTGAAGTTGCAGCAATATCAGCTGCAGACACAACAATCGGCCAGACTATAGCAGACGCTATGGAAAAAGTTGGAAAAGACGGCGTTATAACTGTTGAGGAATCAAACAAATTCGGAATTGAAATCGAACTGGTCGAAGGTCTTCAGTTTGACAAAGGTTATCTTTCTCCATACATGGTAACTGATCCTGACAGAATGGAAGCAGTTTTAAACGATCCATATATACTGATTGCAAACCAGAAAATATCAGCAGTAAGCGATCTTGTACCTGTTCTTGAAAAAGTTATGCAGAGCGGAAAACCATTGCTGATTATTGCTGAAGATGTTGAAGGCGAAGCACTTGCAACAATCGTTGTAAACAAACTAAGAGGAACAATAATGTGCGTTGCTGTAAAAGCTCCGGGCTTTGGCGACAGAAGAAAAGCAATGCTTGAAGACATAGCAATTGTTACAGGCGGTAAGGTAATAAGTGAAGAGATCGGCATAAAGCTTGAAAACGTTACTCTTGACATGCTTGGCTCAGCAAGACAGGTAAAAGTTGACAAGGAAAACACAACAGTTGTTGAAGGCAAAGGCACACTTGATGCAATAAAAGGAAGAATCAAACAAATCAAAACTGAGATCGAACAGAGCGATTCAGACTTTGACAAAGAAAAACTGCAGGAAAGACTTGCAAAACTTTCAGGCGGCGTGGCAGTTATAAAAGTAGGAGCAGCAACTGAAGTTGAACTTAAAGAAAAGAAGCACAGAATCGAAGATGCTCTTTCAGCTACAAAGGCAGCTGTTGAAGAGGGAATCGTTCCCGGTGGCGGCGTTGTTCTTGTAGATGTTATGAAGAAAATCGACCTTAAATCACTTTCAGGCGATATTCTTACAGGCGCAATGATAGTTGTAAAAGCTCTTGAAGAGCCAATCAGGCAGATTGCCAACAATGCCGGCCTTGAAGGATCAGTAATAGTTGAAAAAGTTAAATCACTTCCTGACGGTGAAGGCCTTGATGCAGCAACAGGCAAATATGTTAACATGATTGAAGCCGGCATCATCGACCCGGCCAAGGTTACAAGAAGCGCTCTCCAGAATGCAGCTTCCATAGCAGCACTTCTTCTGACAACAGAAGTTATCGTTGCTGAAAAACCTGAAAAAGAAAAAATGCCTCCAATGCCTCAGGGCGGCGGTTATCCAGGCGGTATGGGCGGAATGGGTATGTAATTTAACCCAAAGCCCCGATTGTCGACAGACTGCCTTGCGCAGGTTGACATATATAAAAGAGACCGGCCTCAAAGCCGGTCTCTTTCTTTTGTGCCCAAGGGCCCCAAGGGGACGTATAATTTGGCCCCCTTCCATTAAGTGCTGACAAACTGTTTAACTTTTTTATTTCATGGAATGTAAAACATTATAAAATATCACCGACTATTAATATTTCTCAATTAGAATATTTGCTACTACAAATCTGACAGATTAGCCAGTATTTTTTATTTGTTTTATAATATTATCTTAATAACCTATTATTCGAGGAGTTTATATGGAAATAGCTGAAAAAAAAGCAGGCAAATATCTGAAAGGAAACAAGGAATTAATTATAGATAAAGTAATGAAAAACCTTCTAAAGATGCAGAAGAAACACAATTTGAAAATTGGTAAAAATAAATCTTACATGTATAAGAATGGTGTTATCTTTCATCTGCTGTATCTTTCTGAAAGCCTTGTTTACTCAGAACCTGAACTTTTTCTAGATGCACTTAACTGGGGAAAGATATATATGCCTTCCATAAAGATTCCCACAGATCATATTACCATGACGCTGACTGTTATAAAGAATGTATTAGAAGAAATAATGCCTGATAATATCAGAAAACCAGCAATAAAATACATAGAAGAAGGTATTTATAAAATGGATAGCTTCAATACAGAGATTGACAGCTTCCTAGAAAAAAATGAAACACTAAAAAAGGAAAGCAAAAAATATCTTCAGCTCCTTCTTGATAATGACAGAATGGGTGCTTCCCGCTTAATAACAGCTCTTGTTGATAAAGGTGTAAAAATACAGGACATTTACCTGGAAATATTTCAAAATACCCAGTACGAGTTGGGAAGATTATGGCATACGGGGATTATATCGGTTGCCCAGGAACATTATTGTACGGCTTCCACCCAGCTGATAATGTCTCAGTTATACCCTTATATATTTCAAAACCATAAGAAAGAAAATGTTTTTGTGGGAGCCTGCGTATCGGATGAGCTACATGAAATTGGAATAAGAATGTTATCTGATATACTTGAGCTAAATGGCTGGGACACATATTATCTGGGAGCCAACACACCTGTAGACAGCATAATCAAAACTATATTAGATAACAATGCCAAGCTTTTAGGATTATCTGCTACTATGACATATCATGTTGAAAAGATTGAGCAGCAGATAGAAGCTATTAGAAAAAACATGGATTGCAGAGATGTGAAAATTATTGTTGGAGGCTATGTTTTTAATCTTTCAGACAGTCTGTGGAAAAAAATCGGGGCAGACGGATATGGGAAAGATATCAGTGATTCCCTGGTTAAAATAAATAATCTGACGCATTAACCTCTTTTTTAGAAATAATAGATTTAAAATAAGAAAATTTCGTTAATATAAATATTACCTAATATGATAATAATGAATAAAAAAATAAAATCTTTAATAATCACCTGCGATGCGAGAGGAATTATCGAGGAAATAATATGCAATAGCCTTCTTGACTGTAAGAGAGATATTTTGCTGAAGCACTTTTTTGATATAGTTGATCCCGAAAGCAGATCCAGAGCTCAAAATTTTCTTGATATCATCAATATGAATAAAAGCATATTTAATTATGAGATAAACATAATACTTGAAGACAAAATACAGCCACTGTCATTCGGAGGGATAAGTTATAAAGGCCAGATACTTATAATTGCCACAAATGAAAATTCAATTATGAATAAGCTATTTGAAGAAATGTCTTTAATTAATAATGAGCAGGCAAATATTATCAGGAATCTTTTCAAGAAGACTGAAAGGTTATCAGGCTCTGGTAATTCAGATATTGAAAGCAATGCTTTTAACCAGATATCTCAACTGAATAATGAACTTATAAATATGCAGAGAAAGATGGCAAAACTTTATAGTGAATTAAAAGAAAAAAGTATAAAAGACCTTCTCACCGGCCTCTATAATAGGGGATATTTCTACGAAAAAATACCTGAGGAGATTGTAAGAGCAGTAAGACTAGATTATAGAGTAACACTGGTCTTGGCAGATATTAATGATTTTAAATCTGTAAATGATAATTATGGACACGAAGCTGGAGATAAACTGTTAAAGGACTTTGCAGAACTATTAAAAAATTCGCTAAGGAAAAATTTTGATTCCATATTCAGGTTTGGAGGAGATGAATTCGTTATATTGCTGGTAAACTGCAGCGAATATAAAGCCAGAAGTATTTTCAAGAAAATTAATAATAAATTTATCAGATTAAATAATGAAGTTTCAGTCTCCTATGGGGCAGTAGAAATAAACACAGATAAAGATAAAGACATTGATGAATATTTAAAAATTGCAGATGAACGAATGTACAAGCTGAAAAGGGAATATAAGAAGAATAATAAAAATAATATTTACTGATTTCAAACAGAAATTTTTAAAGGATTTATAAAAAATAAGATCGTAAAAAATATTTAAAGGGGTAAGAGGTTGTTATTTTAAGAATTAATTAAAAAAATTATTAAAGCCAGGAAAGAAATGAAAAAATTTGAAAATAAATACATAAAACTGATTTTGGCATCTTTATCCGTATCTTTAATAAGCCTGTCTTTGTTGTATTTTTCAAGCTGCTCATNNCGGCAATAGACAGTCAGACCGATACTTCAGAGGAAAGTTCCACTACTGTCCAAAATATAATAATGGAACAGAAAAATAATTATGATAAATTAAAAGAACAATTTGAAAACCTTGAATCACAATATGAACCCCCTTATAAATTAATCGAACTGCTTGATGAAAAATATGATGCTGTCGGAACATGCCAGCTGGGAGAGCTTTTCAGCAAGCTTGAGATATATATGCTTGAATATCAGGACAGATATACCGGCATTTTATTATCTGATTATGAGAAATATCAGATACCTCTTTTTAATCAGTTTGCCGGCGATATTAATATCCAGGATATAGAGAGCATAGAAGATGAAGAATTAAGAAGCCTGGTTGAAGAAATCTACAAAAGCGGCTACAAGCTTGTCGGACTTGAAGGGAATTTTTATCCAATAATCGACTATCATATATTTTTAAAATATATAGACTATATGCCCGCTGAAGACAAAGAATATATTTTTATACAAACGAAGGAATCAGAGAAAGTATCCATGGCTGACGCTGCTCTTACAATAACGTGGGATGATATTGCACAGAGACTTGTCAGTATTGAGAAATTCGTAACTGCATTTCCTGACAGCACAAAAAAGGAAACAATGAGCAGTCTTTTTTTCAGATATCTTACAAGTTATTTTTATGGCCTGAACAATACTCCTGCTTTTGATTACAGCACAAATGAATTTTATCCGGAAGTAATTGAAAGCTATAAGAAAACCATATCAGATAATAGCAGCACTGTTGTCTCTGAGCTTGTTGCATCTTATCTTGCTGTAGTTGAAAACAATAACTTTATTATAGACGATACTGTCAGGAACTCAGCAACTGATTTAATGAAACAGGCTGAACAAAGACTAAAGATAACAAATCCTTTTAATTTTTAAAATAATATAAACGTTTCCCCTTAATTCAATATTTAATCTATAAAATATTTTTGCCCGAATACTTCAGGGTAAATTGTAGAATAAAATGTCAACAAAAATCGGGCTTTTTAAGTTGACACAGCAAATGTAAATGTTTAAATTATTAATACATAAATTTTATATTATTAAATATATTATATATTATAATATATGTCTAATATATTAAACAATTCTAATAAACAAGAAGATTATTCTGAATTTAAAATCATTGTTGCGGATACTGAATTAGATATTTTTGCAGAAACCGCAAAAATCAAGGAAAATTTCTGTTTTATAAATCTTAGTTCAGAGTATGCAGTAAATTTTGTTTTGGAATATGAGAATATTGATATCTTATTCATAAGTAAAAATATCTTGAATTATGAGAATATATTACAAAGAGCTAAAAATAAAAAAATCAAAACTTTTCTTATTGAGGAAGATTTACCGAAAAAATTTGATTATAAAAATCTTGGGAATATCATTCTAAAAGAGTTTGATAATAAAAAAAGTAATTTAAAGCAAAAAGTAAAAAGACATAATTTATTTAAAAAAGTAATAAAAACTAATCATAAAATTAATGCAAATAGTAT
>DNFX01000153.1 GCA_003486795.1 Actinomycetota bacterium | reverse complement strand
GATGACAGTTTCAGTAAAAAATGGGGATTCTAAATGAAATTCAGGGAGTTTTTGCAAAAAATACTTTTTAGATTCTTCTATATAAAAAATGAAAAACTAAAGCAGTTTTTCATATCGGTTTTCTTTATCATGATTATCTCTTTTATAATTCTTACAATAATCCTTATAAAACAGAATAATGAAAACAGAATTAAGAAAAATATTCTTGAAGCTGTTTCCGAATCAAGAAAAACAGGCGAAGCCGGTCCGGATGATTTTAAAAACGGACAGGAGGGAGCCATGGAAATGCAAAGTGAAAATCCGATTCACTCGATACAGGCAGATGAAAGGCTTACAGTATATATATGCGGGGAGGTCATAAATCCCGGTGTTTATGAAGTTGACAAAGGTTCCAGGATAAATGACCTTATAAAAATTGCAGGAGGTATAAGCGAAAAGGCATGTCTGGAGCTTATAAATCCTGCACAGAAACTTGCAGACGGACAGAAGGTATATATTCCATCTGCTGAAGAGAGAAGTGAATTTGTTTTATCGGTTAATGAGAACGATATATCAGATTATGAAAATCAGACAATTAAAATCATCAATATTAATACAGCTTCTGCAAAAGAGCTCGAAACACTTCCCGGCATAGGGAGTGAGATTGCGGCAAGAATTGTTCAATACAGAGAATTACATGGCGGTTTTGAAAGTATAGAAGCCCTTAAAAATGTCAGTGGAATAGGTGAAAAAAAATTCAACGATATAAAAGAAATGATAACAGTCTGAATAATAAGAATTTTACAAAATTATTTTAAATAATTGATTTGAATTATATTAAATATTCTTATCTGCTATTCTCGCTTGCAGTCATTTCAGGGATTATTATCTTCAATAATCTACCTGAATACTGCAAAGAGAAAGTTTCTGGTTTTTTATTGCCGCTGATGATCATTATTATTTTTCTTATTATTATTTTTACTTTTACTGTTTTTATAAAGAAAGATGATCTCGTCAGGGGCAGAGCATCTGTTTTTTTTCTTCTGTTACTGATGATTCTGTTCATGCTTCTTGCATTTTCATCTTCATGCCTGTCTTTTTCCAGAAAAATAATTATTCAGAAAAATATCTTTGAGATTACTGACAGTAAGGATATCAGAAAATTATACAATATCGAAATATCCGGAAGAATCTCATCCCATCCTTATATCAGAACCAATAATTATTATTTTGAACTTGGAAATGCTGCTTTGACTTTTACTGACAAACTTTCAGGAAAAAAGTATCAGCTAAACAACATAAATGAAATTTTTATAAGTTATGATTTTGAAAGATATGAAAACTCCGATTTTATAAGGGATGATATGGTAAAGATAACCGTAGAT
This sequence comes from Actinomycetota bacterium, assembly GCA_003486795.1. Next base: position 1,952 of record DNFX01000153.1, on the reverse strand, counting down.
GATATTAAAAAACATATCAATAGAAAAGGAGAGAAGGAAGTGGTTTTTTATACAGAGAATGCCGAAAAAACAGAGGATTCCTTCTTTTTATTGTATTTTTATAAAATAAGAAGAAAAATATTTAATTTTCTTTCCAAAAAGTTCAGCCAGTGCCTGTCTTCTGAAAATTACTCTTTTGCATCAGCCTTACTGCTTGGAAACCAGAATAAATTAAGCCAGTCACTGAAAGATTCATTTATGAAAAGCGGATTATACCACATTCTTTCAATATCAGGTCTGCATCTTTCCATTCTTTTTTCAATAGTACCTTTATTTTTGTCAAAATTAAATTTTCTGTTTCCCAAAAAGATGAAAAATATTATAAGCTTCTTATGTTTCGTTTTACTAGTATTTTTTAATATGCTTATAGGGTTAAAAGCAGCCATGATGAGAGCATCTGTTTTCTTCGCTATTTACTCTATTTCCGGTAATTCCAGAAAATACAATCTTCCTGTCAATATATTTTTCATGGCACTTATAATAATGCTTCTGATTTTTCCGGAATTTCTGTCTGATACTGGTTTTATTCTTTCATTTTGTGCAACGGCCGGTATTATTATTGTCAGCCCGATAATAAAGAAATTATTTTCCCTTCTCCCTGAAGGGAGATATCTTGCTGGTAATTATTTTGCAAAAATACTGATAGTAAATGTATCGGTAAATATTTTCATACTTCCTTTGTCTTTTTATTATTTCGGGGGCTATTATATTCTTTCCTTTTTATCAAATATGATTTGTACTCCTGTTTTCTATATGACACTGGTACTGCTTTTTACCGGTTCTGTATCGGTACTGTTTCTGCCTTTTGCCGGAGAGGTTTTCATAAAAATATCTTCATGGTTTATAAATATTCTTTTAAACCTTTCATATTTTTTTTCAGGTTCATCATTCGGGTATGTGCAGTCAGATTTTTTTATAAGGCCCCTTAATATCTTCCTGTATTATCTGCTGCTGGCTTTTTTAATTCTGGCAGCAAATTATTTTTTGCCTTTTAAATCCAAAATGAAAATAAAAAATGTAGTATAATCTATCAGAAGATTATTATATTTAAAATAAATAAATGGAAAGATTTTTAAAGAACAAAAAAATTGAAGACCTAAAACCGGTTTACCTTGTTGAAAGCAGAAGCGAAAAAATAATTGATGAAAAAATAAAAGAAATAAAAAATTATTTTAAAAACAGAATAGACACCGGAAGTGATTTAAAATCAGTTAACGAAAATGATGAAATAATAATAAACGATCTTTTTAATTTTTTAAGCACGCCTTCTTTTTTCTCTCTTAAAAAGATATTGATTGTTAAAAATATTGATAAGACTCCCAAAGATGTTTTATCATTTTTATCCGATTACATTAAAAATAATCCCGGTTTCAAAAAAAACTCAGTTATTTTTTTAAGCTGCAGCGACTCACGAAAAATCTTATCGATACTACCTGAGATAAGAACTGAAGGTGAAATAATAAAAATAGATCAGGCTATAAGCGAAGACCTCAGAAAAAGGCTGATAGAAAAAAATGATCTGAATGCAGTCAGGTTTACGCCAGCTGCTTTCAGCATGTTTCTTGAAAATGTAGGCGAAGATCCTATTTTATTTGAGAATGAATATGAAAAAATTTTATCAAATGTATATTTTGATAAAAAAAGAATAGTCAATGAGGAAAAAATAAAAGCACTTGTTTCAAGAACTTCGGAAAGCACTATCTTTGAATTAATTGATAATATAGGCAGAAAAAATTTTTCAGGAGCAGTAAATATGATACCTGACCTTTTGCAGGGCAGTACTTCATTGGATAGTTCGGTGCTGATTACAGTGACAAATAATATATTCAGAATGTTTAAAGTGATACTTTATCTGAAGTCAGAAGACAGCGGAGCGGAGGATGCTGTCAGATATCTGCAGAAAAACATAAATG
>DNFX01000096.1 GCA_003486795.1 Actinomycetota bacterium | reverse complement strand
AGGATTTCAACATACCTTTTCTTAATGGTGATGATTACCAGATTGAATTTTCTCCGGGAAACAATGATGGCAGCAAACCTGAAAGTTTCGTCAGATGGCCTTCAAATTCTTCATTAAAGAATGCTGTAATCTCGGCAAAAAGAGGTTCGGGAGGATATACTATTGAGGCAAGCATTCCATGGTTTGAAATGCCAAAAATGGATATAAAAGACGAACTAATAACAGGATTTACCATTTCACTTCTGGATACAGATAATCTTGATTCAACTGAACTTGTAATATCATCTTCAAGGTCTTTTGATTTTAATAATGTTTCCATGCTTGGAACACTTATATTTATAGATGTAGGCGAAATCAAAGAAAATACTGATACAGGTCAGGAACCCTCTCAATAACTCGAATTTTCAAATATTTTTTATTTTATAATTTTATTTTCCAGATTTTTCCTGTATTTTATGCTTTATGAAAACTTTTACAATAATAATAACAGGAATCGTCCAGGGTGTTGGATTCAGACCTTTCATATATAATCTTGCAAAAAAATCAGATATTAAAGGTGAAATATCAAATACTACTGAAGGTGTTTTTATAAAAGCAAACTTTTTATCCACAAAAACTCTGCTTAAATTCATAAAAGAAATCAGATTACAAAAACCTCCTGCTTCACTTATTGAAAGTATCAGTTATTCTGAATCACCTCTTTTTCATTTTAAAGATTTTCAAATAAAACCTTCAAAAAAGACGAAGGAAAGATTTCAACTTGTCTCACCGGATCTTGCTACTTGCGAAGAGTGCAGAGAAGATATTTTCAATAAAAATAATCATAGAAGATATTTTTATCCTTTTACCAATTGCACAAACTGCGGTCCCAGATTTACAATCATCAAATCTCTTCCATATGACAGACCCAACACGACAATGTCCGGATTTGAAATGTGTAAAGACTGTCAAAAAGAATATAAGGATTCTTATGACAGAAGATTTCATGCTCAGCCAAATGCATGTAAAAATTGCGGTCCTTATCTTGTTCTTACAGATTCAGCAGGAAGAATAATTGATAATAAAAATCCTTTGGTAACCGCAGCCAATGAGATAAAAAAAGGAAAAATTATCGGAATAAAAAGTCTTGGAGGATTTCAGATTGCATGTGATGCATTAAACAAGCCTGTTGTTGATGTTCTAAGAGTAAGAAAAAAAAGACCTTTTAAACCATTTGCCTTAATGTTCAGAAACATCGAATCCGTTAAAAAATATTTTAAATTATCAAAAGATGAAGAAAGAATATTATTATCTCCGGCATCTCCTATAGTTTTGCTTGAGAAAAAGAAGCAAACAAAAGAAAATATTCCTGAAATATCAGAATCAGTTTCTTTTGATAATAAATTTGAAGGAGTTATGCTCCCCTATACCCCGCTGCATCATCTGTTATTCTCTATAAACGAAGGACCTTTGATAATGACAAGCGGAAATTTATCAGAAGAACCAATAACTTCTGATAATGAGAGCGCTTTTGAAAAATTAAGCAATATCTGTGATTTATTTCTTACACATAACAGGCCTATTTATTCCAAATATGATGACTCACTTGTAAGAATTTTTAATGGAAAAGTTATGATTTTAAGAAGAGCAAGAGGCTATGCCCCTTACCCGGTAAAGTTAAAAAAAGACTCAGGTTCAAAAACAATAATTTCTCTGGGAGCACAGGAAAAAAATACTTTTTGTGTCTTAAAAAATAAATATGCCATTATTAGCCAGCATCTGGGTGATATGGATAATCTGGACTCAAATATTTTTTTTGAGAATACACTGAAAACATATAAAAATCTTTTTGATATAAAAAATTATGATATTATCTGTGTTGACAAACATCCTGATTATTATTCTTCAAAATATGGTATTAATGTTCTTGGCAAACAAAATAAAAGAAATACCATAATTTCTGTCCAGCATCATAAAGCACATGCAGCCAGTGTAATTGCTGAAAATAATCTTTATGGCAATAAAATAGCTGCCTTTTCATGGGATGGTACAGGTTATGGCGATGATGGAAAAATATGGGGCAGTGAAATTTTCTACATTGATGAAAAACTGGCTTTTAAAAGGACCGGTCATCTAACGGAGAAAATTTTGCCTGGTGGCGGAATAAGTATAAATAAGCCATACAGAATGGCACTGACTTATATATATCTCTGCTGGAAGAGAAATAACCGGGATCTTGAATCTTTTAAGGAATATCTGAGGAGAAACTTTCCTCAATTTGGTTTCATTGAAAATGAAGAACTGGATGTAATTATTTTTCAGATAAAAAATAATTTTAACAGCGTAATTACAACTTCGATGGGAAGGTTTTTCGACGCGGTAAGCTCATTGCTGGATATAAAACATTATTCTACTTATGAAGGTGAAGCTGCAATAAGCCTTGAAATGAATATTAACAAGAATACAACTCATGCTTATAAAAATGTTAAATTAATAAAATATAATGATAAAACAGGAAAAGTGATTATTGATGATATTAATTTTTTCTCTCTTATAATGAAAGATTTTATCAATGGTGAAAAATCAGGTTTCATTTCCCTGAAATTCCATAACACTCTTGCAAATATAATTCTTGAAATTAGCGAATGGATGAGATATTTTTATAAAACCGATATAATAATTCTTAGCGGAGGAGTATTTCAGAACAACTTTCTTATTAAAAAGGTGTTTAATCTGCTTGAAAAAAATGGTTTTACTCCTTTCACTAATTTCCAGGTTCCGGTAAATGACGGAGGGATTTCACTTGGTCAGGCATTTATTGCTTTAAATAAAAAAATATCTTAGGAGTTTGTATGTGTGTTGCAGTACCAGCCAGAATAAAAGAAATAAAAAATAATTCTGCCCTGATTTCATATATGGGACTTGAAAGAGAAATTGATATTTCTCTTGTACCTGATGCAGAAATAGGTGATTTTGTAATTGTGCATGCCGGTTTTGCCATACAGATAATTGACAGAAATGAGGCAGAAAAGACGCTTGAATTATTTAATGAAATTGAAGAGCTGGAAAAATAGAAAGTTGGGCGGATGGATTTGGCAGCGGATATAAATAAAATAATTTCTGAAATAAAATATTTAAGCAAAAAACTTCCTTTTAAAATAAACCTTATGGAAATATGCGGGACTCANNCAATAAATGAAATAGATCAGATAATTAATCTTTCAACTGCGGAAGATGTGGTTATTTTTACTTTTGGAGATATGCTCAAGGTTCCGGGCTCAGAATCAACTCTTTATAAACAGAAAGCAGCCGGCTCTCTGATAAAAATATGTTATTCCCCTAACGAGTCTTTGAAATATGCAATTGAAAATCCTGAAAAGAAAGTAGTTTTTCTGGCAATAGGTTTTGAAACAACTGCACCTCTTACTGCATCCGTTATAATAAATGCATATAAAAATAATATCAAAAATTACTTCATTTATAATGTTCATAAAACTGTCCCTCATGCAGTTCGCTTTTTGCTTGAGAAAGATACAGAACTTAATCTTGATGCATTTTTATGCCCAGGGCACGTATGTGCTGTAATAGGAAGCAAACCTTTTGATTTTATTTCAGATAATTTTAAAAAACCGGCTGTAATTAGCGGTTTTACCCCACAGGATATTCTTGAATCTGTAATGATAATTCTTAAACAAATATTAACCGGCAAACCTGAAACAACAATACAATACACTCTTGCTGTTAATGAAAATGGTAATATTTTTGCCAGGAATTTAATAAATGAAGTTTTTGATAATAATAATTCATACTGGAGAGGTATTGGCTTTATTGAAAACAGCGGACTTGTTCTTAATAAAAAATATATGGATTTTGATGCAAAAACAGTTTTCAAAATTAAGACCTTAAACAGTAAAGAACCTAAATATTGTGATTGCGGAAAGATTCTTCTGGGCGAAAAGAAACCTTTTGACTGCAGACTGTTTGCTTCAAAATGTAATCCTGAAAACCCGATAGGACCATGCATGGTTTCAAGTGAAGGTACATGTGCCGCATATTACAAATATGAGAGACTCAGAGCCAGATAAAATTAATGAAAAACAATACTAATAAATTTAAAGATAATAAAATACTGATTTCGCACGGTGATGGCGGAGCTAAAACCGGTGAACTGATAAAAAACCTTATTTTTAATTATCTTGGCAATAACATTCTTGAAAAAATGGAAGATAGCGCTATTCTGGAAATAAAAAATAACAGAATTGCATTCACGACTGATAGTTTTGTAGTCAAGCCTGTTTTTTTCAGTGGCGGAGATATAGGAAAGCTCAGTATTTGCGG
>DNFX01000167.1 GCA_003486795.1 Actinomycetota bacterium | reverse complement strand
GGCAGCAAAAAAAATCAAAGAGGAAATAGAAGAAAGTGCTCATGAAAAATCACGAAAACTCATGGAAGATACAATAGCAGAGATAAACAGGGAAAAGGAAAAATCACTTGAAGAAGTAAGGGATCGCATAGTCGACATTGCTCTGAAAGCAACTGAAAAAATCATTTCAGAGAAACTTTCTGAAGAAGATCATAAAAGGATAATTGAAGAAAATATAAAAGAGATCGGAAAAACTGTTGAGAGATAAGACTTTTGAGGAAAAAGAATTTAAAAAGAAGATCAGCCGTTATGCAAAGAGTTTTTTTGTTATTGCTCTGGCGGAAGACGAGCTTGGAATTATCGAAAAAGAATTTGACTCTGTTATAAATGAACTTTCAGCCAATCTTAAACTAAAAAGCTTTCTTATAAATCCGAAAATAGAAGCTTATGAAAAGATAAAATATATGCTTTCGGCTCTGGATAAAAACAGCAGCCGCTCAATAAGATCGGTAATGTCCCTGATAATAACAATGAATCTTACAGATTATCTCAGACTTATAAAGGAAGAATTTGTAAAATTAGTCGGCAACTATAAGAACCAGCTAAGAGTCGAAGTGACAAGTGCAGTAATGATAGATAAAGAACTTCTTTTAAAAATCAAAGAGGAAATTGATAAAAAAACCGGGCTGGATTCAAGAATATCTAACGTTATAGATGCCAGTCTGATAGGAGGAATTCTTATAAAAATCAATGATAAGGTAATTGATCTGAGCATAAAAAACAAAATTGAAAAACTGAGATCAGATTTAAAAAGTATTGAAGTCGGGAGGCAGGCAATTGTCTGAAATGTTCAGAGCTGAGACAATAGCAGAACTTCTGGATGCAGGCATAGATAAATATGAAGCTGTATCTGATATGGAAGAGGTCGGATATGTTGCAGAATCAGAAGATGGTATTGCCATAATCAGGGGGCTTTCAGGAGCGCTTTCAGGAGAGATGATTGAATTTGAGGGAAAAGTATTCGGGCTTGTTCTTAACCTGGACAGGGAAGAAACAGGTGCCATCATTCTTGGGGACCATTCAAAAATAGGTGAAGGCACAAGAGTTAAAAGTACCGGCAGAATATTTGATGTTCCCGTAGGCAGTGAGCTTTTTGGAAGAATTATAGATCCTCTCGGAAGACCGCTGGATAACAAGGGGAAAATACATTCAGAACACAGAAGGCCTGTTGAATCCGGTGCGCCAAGCGTAATCAGCAGGCAGCCTGTAAAAGAACCACTTCATACCGGGATAAAAGCTATAGATTCGATGATACCTATTGGTAAAGGGCAGAGAGAACTTGTTATAGGAGACAGAAGCACGGGAAAGACATCAATTCTCATTGACACCATAATCAATCAAAAGGACAAGGATGTTATTTGCATATATACAGCGATAGGACAGAAATCAGCAAATATTGCAAGAATTGCAGAAAAACTTCAGGAAGAAGATGCCATGAGCTATACGATTATTATAAATGCACCTGCAGATTCACCAGCTGCACTGCAGTATCTTGCACCTTACTCAGGATGCGCGATAGGCGAATATTTTATGCTAAACGGAAAACATGCCCTGATAATGTATGACGATCTTTCAAAGCATGCCATTGCATACAGACAGATATCGCTGTTATTAAGAAGACCACCCGGACGTGAAGCCTATCCGGGGGATATCTTTTATCAGCATTCCAGGCTTCTTGAGAGATCCGCAAAACTTTCAGATGAACTTGGGGGAGGATCTCTTACCGCAATTCCTGTTGTCGAAATACAATCAGGGGATATATCCGCTTATATTCCTACAAATATAATATCTATTACAGACGGCCAGATATATCTGGATGTCGACTTGTTCAATGCAGGTGTAAGGCCTGCAATAAATCCCGGTATTTCTGTCTCAAGGGTCGGAGGCAATGCACAGACCAAGGCAATGAAAAAGGTTTCCGGCATGCTGAGACTCGGCCTTGCACAATACAGGGAGATAGAAACATTTGCCAAATTCGGTACAGAGCTTGACGCTCAGACCAAAAAACAGCTTGCCCGTGGGGAAAGAACTGTGGAAATACTTAAGCAGAATCTATACTCACCTGTACCTTCACATGAGCAGGTTATTTTAATTTATGCACTCACAAAAGGTTATATGGATGACATTGACCTAAAAGATATCCCGGGATTTGAGAGTAATCTTGTTTTTTATTTCAATGATTCACATCCGGAGATAATAAAAAAACTTATAGACACAAATGATATAGATAATGAACTTGACCAGCAGATAAGCGAAGCGATCGAGGAATTTAAAAAAAATTAATTTAAGAGATCTTTAAAATGCAGGGAATAAGAGAACTCAGAAGCAGGATAAAGAGTATTTCAGGAACCGCGAAGATAATAAAAGCCATGGAAATGGTTTCATCATCAAGAATAAGAAAAGCACAGGTAAGAATTCTTGAAGCAAGACCCTTCATGAATAAAATTGAAGCATTTATTTCAGAATTATCTGTTTTCCCTGGAGCTTTTCTAAATCCCCTGACAAAATCCAATGACGATTATGAAAGTGTTATTATACTTGGAATAACTTCAGACAGAGGCCTGTGCGGAAGCTATAACTCCAATATGATAAGACATATAGAAAAGAGAATAGAATATTATGAATCTCTGGGAAAGAAAGTGCAGCTATGGATAACTGGCATAAAGGGGAAAAATTACTTTAGATATATCGGCAGAAATATTGAAAAGTCATATGATCACCTGTCTGATTATCCCAAATTTTTTGATGCGAGAGAGATATGCAATGATTTTATAGATGAATATCTTGAAAAGAGAACAGGAAGGGTAGAACTGAATTTTACCAAATACAATGGATTATTTGAGCAGAAACCGGTAACTCGCCAGGTAATACCGCTCCCTCTGGAAAAAATGCGTGAGCGTCTGTATATAGAACTTGGAATTACCGAACAGATTAATTCTTTTTCAAAAGAAGAATTTCTTTTTGAACCTTCTTCAAATGAAGTAATGCTGTCTCTTGTACCGGAATACATAAACACACTTATGTATACTGCTCTTCTTGAATCTACAGCAAGTGAGATAGCAGCAAGAATGACAGCAATGAAAAGCGCAAGTGATTCAGCAGAAAAAATGAAAAAACTTCTTAACAATAAATATCATCGCGCAAGGCAGCAGCAGATTACAATTGAAATATCGGAGATTGCCTCAGGCGCAGATGCCCTGATTAATTTATAAGGAAAGGGTTTTCGTGATTAAAGAAAATGAATTAAAAAACAAGACAGGGAGAATAATAAGCATAAGGGGACCAGTGCTTGATATTGAATTTCCAAAAGGAAATCTCCCTCATATATATAATGCATTGATTATAAAAAGAAGCAGCCAGCAGATGACTGGTTTCAGGGAAATTGTTGTGGCAGAGGTCCAGCAGTCAATCGGGAACAATCAGGTAAGAGCTGTCGCGATGTCTGCAACCACAGGGTTAAAAAGAGATATGGAAGTATTTGATACCGGAGGCCCTATTGAAATTCCGGTCGGCAAAGAAACTCTCGGAAGGGTATTTAATGTCCTCGGTGAGCCTATTGATAAAAAAGGAGAATTGAAAACATTAATGAAATTACCCATACACAGGCCTGCCCCCTCACTCAG
>DNFX01000005.1 GCA_003486795.1 Actinomycetota bacterium | reverse complement strand
ATGAAAAAGATATAAATAATATTTTTACTCCTTTCTATACAACAAAAATACATGGAACAGGATTAGGATTACCGATAACAAAAAAAATTATAGAAGAGCATCATGGCACCATATCGGTTGAAAGTAATTTTGAAAACGGGACAACTTTTAGTGTAAAATTACCTTTAGCTGGAATTAAAAATATAAATACTTGAAAAATACTGTATTTCTGTGTAATTATATTTTTTCAGAACTTAGCAGGTAAAAAATTATATTGGGGAGGATTTGGTTTATGAAGAAAATACTGGTTGTTGAAGATGAAAAAACAATTAGAAATTTATATAAAGAAGAGCTAATAGACGAAGGATATGAAGTAATAACAGCCGAAGACGGTGTTGCCGGCTATGAACTTTTTAAACAGGAAAACCCTGATCTGATAACAATAGATTTAAAAATGCCGAATATGAACGGGATAGAACTTCTGGATAAAATCCGCAAAGAAGATAAAAATATTCCAATAATAATTTATTCTGCATATAATGAATTCACGCAGAATTTCTCGGTATGGGCTGCAAATGAATATCTTGTGAAATCTTCAGACCTTACAGAATTCAAAAGCAAAGTCAAGGAACTTCTCTTCAGTCAGAATTAGTTAGCAGAAATATGATTGATAAAAACAAAAAAGATTTCTTAAAAAAGATTCTTAAAGCAATATTAAGGATAGCAATAAGCTTCGGACTTCTGGCAATACTCATTTTAATTAATTACAAACATCTTGAACATGTTCCTGATCTTCTGAAAAATCTGAATATATTTTTTCTGATTCTTAGTATTATTTTTTATTTTTCAAGCATTATGGTTGAAGCTCCGAGATGGAAAACGCTTCTGAAAGCACATGATATAAATATCCCCATTTCATATCTGCTTAATTCAGTACTGATCGGTGCATTCTACAATACCCTGCTTCCGACAAGTGTGGGTGGAGACGCATACAGAGGTATTGATCTGCATAAAAAATTTAAAGTTTCTGTCCATGAAAACATTCTTTCTCTTTTACTTGGAAGATTTCTTGGCATAATAAGCGGAATAGTTTTTCTTTTAATATCATTCTGTTTTAATATGTACAAGCACCTGAGCAGGCCTTTTACAATAGGACTTATTATTTTCTTCCCGAGCGTTATCTTTCTTGTAGTTCTGCTTGTGATTCCTAAAAAATTCAAGCTGGACATTTTGTTCGAAAAAATAAGATTTTTAAAAAAATTCAAAAAAAGTATTCTTGAATTTTCAGAAGTTCTTGACAGCTATAAAAGAAAAGGGAAATATGTGTTTGTAAGTTTTTTATACAGTATGATAAGCAATCTTCTTTCTTTTACCAGTTTTTATTTCATAGGTCTTGCCCTTAACATAAAACTTGGTTTTATTCCATATATGTTTATCATTCCTATAACATGGGCAATTTCTAATATACCTATTACGCTCGGAGGATTCGGTCTAAGAGAAAATACTCTTGTAATCCTTCTAAGAGAATTCGAGGTAGACTCTTCATCAGCACTAACTTTTTCACTTATTGTGCTGGTTTTAAATATTTTTATGGCAATAATCGGCGGTATTATGCTAATAATTAGAAATACTCTTTGCAGAAATAAAAAAATCTAAGTTTCTGAATTAATGAAAATATATGAATATGAAAAAAAAGATACAGATGATTTCAGTCTGAATTTTGAAGGCAGTTTTTCTTCATACAAAAAAAATGCTTCAGCAGATATAGCTGTATTTAATCTTTCCTTTTTATCCCCGTATATAACTGGTGTAAAGAAAAATGATACTGTGTCATGCAGGCTTTTTATCAATAAAAGATATACTGAAATTAAAGCCATGTCCGAATTTCCTGCATTTTCAGAAAATCATCAAAAACTAAATAATTGTAAGGCAGAAACTGATGAAATAAAAAAATTATTTGAATGTTTAAAAGACAAAACCAAACTGCTTATTTTTATTCATGGTTTTTCAACAAATGAAAACAAGCTTTGCAATTATTATAAATTTATTGAAAAAATAGTTTCTGAAAATACTTCATGTCTTTTTTTAAACCTTCCTTTTCATCTTGGAAGAACTCCAGAAAATGAATCCAGCGGAAGAAGACTTATTAATTATGATGACAAGGAAACATTAACTTTTTTCCACCAGTCTGTTGTTGATATAAGAAAGGCGATAGATATCGCAGAAGACCTTTTATCCCCGACAGAAACAAATATCTGCGGGATAAGCCTTGGATCCATGGTTTCTGTAATCACAAAAGCTGTAGATAAAAGAATTAAAAAAGCTGTTCTTCTCCTTGGAGGCGGCTGCTGGGAAGAAATACACTGGAAAGGCATATTAAGATTCGTACTCAGAGGGAACTGTGCAGATGAAGGTACTATAAACAGAAGCAAATGCCATAAATATTATTTAAACTATTTTGAATTTCTGGATAATTTTAAAAAAAGTGAAGATAAAACTATTTCTTCTGATTTATCCGAAGACCCCCTGCTATCCATGCTTTGCAGCAAAAAATGTTATCTCTGCGATCCTCTGACTTTTGCTCATATGATAAATCCGGAAGAAGTTATTATGATTAATTCAAATATCGATCATTTTTTCACCAGGAAATCATCAAATCTTTTATGGAAAGAACTTGGAAAGCCAAAGATTTACTGGCTGAATTACCCGCATTTTTCATCAATTCTCAACAATATAAGAGTGTTCGGTATAATAAGTGAGTTTCTTTATTCAAATTGAAATAGATTATTTTAAAATACAATATTTTAAAATAATCTTATTTTTTTCTTCTTAAGCCGTATCTGTTGATGATTATATCCCCCAGGAAACTATATTTATGTTCAATAGCGCCCTCAGGACAAGCTTCTGAACAGCAAAAACATCTGATACATTTTTTATAATCAAATATGAGATTGTTTTTTTCAAGATTTCTGTCAATAATTGCCTTCTCGGGACAAACCTCAAAGCAGGTTTTGCAATTTGTACATTTTGAAAATTCAATAAATGGATATGGATTAAGGCTGTTGGTAGCAAACCTTTTTATAGCATTTATTAAGAAATTATCAGGGATATTTGTCTTTCTGGTCTTTGGGAATAAAAAATCATCTATAAAAACACTCTCCATCTTTTCCCCGATAATCTCTATATTCTCCATAAAAGATCCTTTTATTCTTCTCTTTTTTGCTTCTTTTAAAACCGGATTGCTCTCTTCTTTCAGTCCGATTATATTTGATGCCACATTATCAACAGCAAAACAATCATACCCGGCAATTACCAGTCCTATTTTTCTGGGAAGCCCGCTTTTCCCAGGACCATTACCTTCCATGCCTATAACAGCATCCATTATATTAATGCCCGGCCTTACTCCTACAGCAATATCTATCAGAAGATTACAGAACATCTCCAATTCAAAAAATCTGGTGTGATAGCCTGGTTTTGCCATTCCGGGTATGATTCCGAACATATTCTTTACCGCACCGGTAAAAATCGTAAGATTGTGTGTTTTGAATTTCGGAATATTTATTATCAAATCACTGTCAAGAACAGGTTTCATAACTTCTATGCTTTTTACTGCAACTCCCACAGGAACAGAAATTTTTTTTACATTATTGTCAAAATTCAGATTTATTCCATACTTTTCTGCCAGATAACTCATCTTTGTTTTTTCATAAAGTTCCTTTAATCCTTTTCCGGAAAAAGGAACAATAGGAATTGAACTATCTGCAAGAGTAATCGCTCTGGCATTATTTCCATTAATTTTAAGTATTTTTCTTATAATTGCTTCAATGAACTTCGGATTGGTTGTAACAGCTTTATCAGGTTCAGCAATTGATAGTAAATTCGGTTTTAATAATATTTTTTTGGAACTTGATATTATTTTTTCAAATCCTCCCAAATCATTCATACAGGTATCAATAACATTATCCAGTTCTTCCCTGTGATAACCAGAACATTTATGAATACTGACCTTTAATCTGTTCATTACCAATCCCTATAACCATTTCTTTCGTTTGAAATATAAAAGCATTACTATCACAACAATAAGACATACACCAATGACAATAAAATATCCGAATTTATAATCAATTTCAGGCATGAATCTGAAATTCATACCATAAATACCTGTTATAAATGTCAGCGGTATAAAAATTGTAGAAATAATGGTAAGAACCTTCATTACTTCATTTAATCTGTTCGAGATACTGGAAAGATAAATATCTATCATTCCTGAAACAATGTCTCTGTATGTTTCAATAATATCTACTATCTGGATAATATGGTCATATACATCCCTCAGATAAATTCTTGTATTATCACTGATACTGCCAATCTCACCTCTCTCAAGAAGATTGATTACTTCCCTTAAAGGCCAGACAGTTTTTCTTATAAAAATCATATCTTTTTTTATGGCATGTATTTTCTGTAGTAAAGCCTGGGAAGGATTTTTTACTAATTTTTCTTCAAGATATTCTATTTTTTCTCCGATATTTTCAATTATATCAAAATAATTATCTACAAAATTATCTATCAAGCTGTAAGCAAGAAAATCTATTCCGGATTTTCTAAGTCTGCTTTTTTCATTTTCCAGTTTTTCATAAATGTTCTTCAGAAAAATTCCATCTTTTTCAAGAAAGGTAATTATAAAATTTTTCCCTATTATAATGCTTATCTGTTCACTATGAAGTTTGTCTTTTTTTTCAATTAAATATATATTCTTTATTACAAGATAAATGTAATCGA
>DNFX01000226.1 GCA_003486795.1 Actinomycetota bacterium | reverse complement strand
ATTTCTCTCATTCCCGGACCGCCTTTTGGTCCTTCATACCTGATGACGACTACATCTTTTGGTTTTATCCTGAGTCCTATAATAGCTTGCACAGCTTCTTCCTCCGAATTGAAAACCCTTGCAGGACCTTTATGCTGATACATTAGAGGATCAACAGCAGATTTCTTTACAATACAGCCTTCCGGGGCAATATTGCCGAATAATACCTTTAATCCACCATCAGGTGAATAAGGATCTCTGACTGTCCTGATTACCGATTTATCAAGTATCTCTGATTTTTTTATATTATCAGAAATATTTCTGCAGGTGACAGTCTGTGCTTCTCCGTCAATTAATGAATTTTTATAAAGCTCATTCATAACTGCCTGTATTCCTCCAGCCATATACAGGTCGTAAATATGGTATGGACCTGCAGGACTCAGCCTGCAAAGATTAGGTGTTCTTGCGCTTACCTCATTTATCATTTCCAGAGGAAAATCCACCCTGGCTTCATGAGCTATCGCTGCAAGATGAAGAACCGTGTTTGTAGAACCTCCAAGTGCAACATCCACAGCTATCGCATTTTTTATAGATTTTGTATTAACAATATCCTTTGGCTTAATGTTCTTCTCCAGAAGTTCCATTATTTTTATGCCTGCTTCTTTTGCCAGCCTTATTCTTTTCGAATAAACGGCAGGAACTGTTCCGTTTCCAGGAAGAGCAAGTCCTATTGCTTCAGTAAGACAGTTCATTGTGTTTGCTGTAAACATTCCTGAGCAGCTTCCACAGGAAGGACAGGCCTCTTCTTCAATGGAACGAATATCTTCCATCGAATATTCACCCTTACTGAATTTACCGATTGCTTCATAACATGTACTGTAATCAATATCCATATCTTTATATTTCCCAGTCAGCATGGGTCCACCACTAACTACAATTGAAGGAATATTAAGTCTTAAAGCAGCCATCAGCATTCCTGGAACTATTTTGTCACAGTTAGGAACAAGAACGATTGCATCGAAAGGATGGGCGATACATACTGATTCAATACTATCAGCAATAAGTTCTCTTGATGCAAGAGAATATTTCATACCCGGATGGTTCATGGCAACACCATCACAAACACCTATTGTGCAGAACTCCATAGGAGTTCCGCCTCCAATCCTGACACCGGCTTTTACAGCCTGTACTATTGAATTTAAATGCATATGTCCAGGAATAAGCTCATTAAAGGAATTTACAATACCGATCATAGGTCTTTTAATTTCTTCTTCAGTCAGTCCGAGTGCCCTGAAAATCGAACGATGTGGAAGCCTTGCAATTCCGTCTTTCATTAAATTACTTCTCATTAATCCTCCCGATATATTTAAATTTAAAAATTTCTATTTTTATCTATCTTTTTAGTATTTTATACGAAAATACAAAAACAAAAAACATTTAAGCAAAACGATTACGATTACGGATAAAAGTTGAAAAAACTTAAAAATTGTTCTCCCGGCAGGCCAGATATCCGTAATTCAGGATAAAATACCCACAAGGAGCAATGTAATGACTAGGAGATTGATTATGTTTGAAATGAGAAAAGATAATTCCTTAAAAGGAGATCCGGATTCTGAAGCATTTAATTTTTTTTCAAAAAAAGACATTTAATTCTCATCTCTCTAAAATATTTGATGAAAAATTTTAACACAGAAAATTTATTAATACAATAATTTGATAATGTAATTTTTAAAAAAAGAAACAGGCATGTATTTTTATAAGCATGCCTGTTTCAAAGCTAATTTTTTATTTTATCAATATCTGTATATACTATTTAGCTATTTAAGCTTATTTCCACATTTTGCACAGAATACCTGATCATCCTCAACTTTTGCGCCACAATTTGGGCAGAAATTAAGTTTCTCTTCATCCTCTGCTTTCGTTTTTTCGATATTATCAGCATTACCTGTCACCTGTTGAGGCTGTGGGGGCTGCTGATAAGAAGGAGCCTGCTGAACAGGCGGACGGCTTCCCTTTTTTGAAAGCATTATTATCAGAACGATTATAAGAACAATGAGTATAAAGCCACCGATTGAACCTCCAATTATACCCCATAATGCCTTTTTGCTTAAACCGGTTTCCTGTGAAACAACTGTTACAGTTGTTTCATCAGATACAGTAATAGCAGTTGTTTCTTCTATAACCGCTGCTACTGTTGTATCAGAACCCAGAGGAACATCTTGTCCCATATTCGCCTGTGCTTTTGCTTTGTATTCCTGTGCAAGCAAATGCCCTGCACTCAGATTAAGAACAGCGTCAAATCTCTTAATGGCTTCACTAAAATGTTTAAGCCTGAACATGGCCAGACCTGTTCTCCATTCCTGATCAACAAGTCCGAGTTTGTTTTCTGCATTAAGAAAAGATTTAATATCATTGCTTGGTCTTATGTAATTATTTGTATTATCTGTTCCTGCGGATACAATTCCTATTACATTACCGTTTTTATCAAGTACAGGTCCTCCGCTGTTTCCAGGTCTCACATCTCCCTGTATCTGTATCCATTCAGTTCCTCCTACCATCTGCTTTCCGCTTACGGTTCCATTAGTTACTGTAGGACTTAGAGGATTATCCTGTCCTATGTCTGAGGTCCAGGGATAGCCTATCATTGTTACAGGATCCTGAACTTCTATCATTGAAGAATCCCCCAGAATAGCGCTTGAAAGACTTCTTCCAGTCTGAGGAGTTATTCTTATTATTCCGATATCTCTCTGTTCAAACGGACTTTTTGCAACAACTTCTGCTCTTAGGTAAGAGCTTCTGCCAGGTCCCTGTGGTTCAGATGCTATTGCAGTGTTAAACTGAACATAAACTTCAAGGTCGTAAGGAGGACCCTCGCTTCCTTCAACTTTTATATTTTCATAAGCCCAGTTCCAGTCAGCATCAGTCCAGTCATCCAGCTGTCCGAAATCTCCATAAGTATCCATAAGGTAGGAATAAATCAAATCATATTTAAACTGCGCCTCATTTATGTCAATAACATGGCCTGCAGTTACAATATGCCCTGTTTCAGGATTTACAACAAATCCGGTCCCTCCGAAAGCTTCATAATAATAATCACTCCACTGGTTGGTCCATGGATCAAGAACATATCCATAAAATACTGATGTTATATAACAAACTGCCGGCTGTACCATCAGCACTTTGTCTGCAGCAGTAGGTTCATAATTTATAACATCATCCGGCAGGTTACCTGACTGATCGCCTTCCTGTGCATTTAGAAATGATGTAAAGCTTAAGGTCATTATGAACACTAAAATAAACACGAGAATTTTTAAATAATTTTTTTGCATTTATCTCTCCTTAAGGATTACTTTTTAAATTTAAAAATTCAATTAATAATATTTTATATTTTTCAGGTATAATAATAAATATTTTAATGATTATAATATATAAATATTTTTTTTTATAGAAAACTCTAAAAAAGAAATTACTCTTTTATGACTTTTTCATAAAGTTTGATATATTTCGCAATTATTTTCTTGTTGTCAAAATCAAGTGCTCGTTTTCTGGCATTGAAAGAAAATTTTTCATATTCTGATTTATCTGTCAAAAGGCTGATTGATGAATCTGACATTTTCTCTATATCATCAGAGTCGTAAAGAAATCCGCAGCTGCCATGCACAACTACTTCCTTCAGACCGCCTGCATCTGTCCCTATCACTGGAAGTCCGCAGCTAAGTGCCTCAAGGGCAGAGACTCCGAAACTTTCACTTCTGGATGGAAGAAGATACAAATCACAGCTGTTCAGTAATGGAATTACGTTATCTTTTCTACCTAAAAAAACTATTTTCTCTTCTATATTAAGCTTTTCAGCCATTTCCTTTGCCAGTGCTGTATCAGGTCCTTCGCCCACAAGCACTAATTTTGATTTCACTTCTCTGCTTATCTTGTTAAAAATCTCGATCACGCTCTTAATATTTTTAACCGGTCTAAAATTTGAGATATGTATTATGCCTTTCTCATCTTTTTTAACAATACCCATATTCTCTTTGTCATATTTAACTCTTTTGTATTCCTTTGTATCCACAAAATTATAAATTACTTCGATTTCTTTACTGATTTTGAAAGTCTTTTCTGTCAGATCTTTTAAATAATTCGAAACACACGTAATGGCGTTACTATTCTCAATACAAAATCTGGTCAGCTTAAAAAATGAATGATGATTACCCACAATTGTTATATCTGTACCATGCAAAGTAGTTATGAATTTAAAGTCTGAACCTTTTCCCAGTATTTTTTTTGTAAGAAATGCAGAAGCGGCATGCGGAATTGCATAATGAACATGCATAATATCAAGATTATATTCTTCAAATATCTCTGCCATTTTTACACTCAGTGAAAGGCTGTATGGAGGATATTTGAACAATGGATACTCAAGGACTTCAACCTCATGGAAATAAATATTTTTAAGATATTTTGTTATTTTAAAAGGTTGTTCATAACTTATGAAATGAACTTCATTTCCCATTTTTGCAAGTTCGATTCCCAGCTCGGATGCAACAACCCCGCTACCTCCATAAGTAGGATAACATGTAATTCCGATTTTCATTTTCTGTTTCCAGTATTTATATGCTTTTATTTATAGAATAATTTCAGTAAACTACATAATCAAAGAACTTTAAAGGATCGTTGATCCTTATTTTTGAATTGATAAAATATGG
>DNFX01000160.1 GCA_003486795.1 Actinomycetota bacterium | reverse complement strand
AGAGATACGGTTTTTAAAACTCCTGAACAGATAGAAGTAAGCCATATACTTGTTAAATTCGGAGAGAATGATACTGTTCAGAAAACAAAAGAAGAAGCTCTTGAAAAAATAAAGGTGGCACAGCAAAAGATAACTGAAGGTGATTCTTTCGAAGATATTGCCAACAGATATTCTGAAGACGAGAATACAAATACTGTAGGCGGTACTCTCGGTTATTTTTCAAGAGGAGAGCTTGTTTCTGAATTTGAAGAAGCTGCATTTAATCTTAAAATAGGAGAAGTAAGCGACATTGTGGAAACTATTTATGGTTTTCATCTGATAAAAGTTACAAATAAAAAAGTCGAGTCAGTATCTCCCTTTATAGAAGTAAAAGATCAGATAAAAGACTTTCTGCTAAAAGATCTTAAAAGTAAAAAATGGGAAGAATTCATTCTGGATCTTAAAGATAAATCGGAAATAGTTTATAGTGATGCCTTTAACCCTGATGCAAGCACCACAACAACTATGGGTGCAGACTCACAGGAAAACGGGTCGGAAGAATCAGGTACAGAGGAAGAAGCTCCTGTTGAAGAAGAGCTGATAACCCCTTCAACATAAATAATAATTCAGCTACTGAAAGAATTACCGGTTTTATGGATATTGATATTAATAAAGCAAATGGAAGCGAAAATCCTGCCGAGCTTTTCGATTTTCTTTTAAAAATGATGTATCTGCTCCGTTCGCCACAGGGATGTGTCTGGGACAGGGAACAGACTCATGACTCAATCAAGCGTAATATAATAGAAGAGGCATATGAGGCTGCTGAAGCTATTGAAAATAATGATATGAAATCCCTGAAAGAAGAGCTGGGTGATGTAATGCTGCAGGTGGTCTTCCATTCCCAGATAGGAGAAGAGAAAAAAGAATTCAGAATAAGTGATGTCTTAAAAGAAATAATAAACAAACTATACAGAAGACATCCGCATGTTTTTGGCGATGCGAGCTTTAAGGACTCCGGAGAGGTGCTGACCAGCTGGGAAGAGATAAAAAAAGCTGAAAGGAAAAACAATCCCAAAAAAACTGAATCAATATTCAATGACATTCCGAAAATAATGCCTTCCCTTCATTTTGCCTATGAAGTTCAGAACAGGGCTTCAAGGCTCGGATTTGACTGGGTGGACAAGAAAGATGTTTTTGAAAAAATAAAAGAAGAAATAGCTGAGTTGGATCATGCCCTGAAAAAGCTGGATAACAAAGTAATTGGAAAAGAGAAAGAAATTACTGACAGTCCGCCAGATGAAATAACTCTTGAGCTGGGCGATTTGCTTTTCAGTATAGTAAATCTTTCAAGGCATCTTGATATCGACAGTGAAAATGCATTAAGACTTACCAGTAAGAAATTTATCAGAAGATTCGACACCATGGAAAGACTTGCAAAAGAAAGAAATCAGGAATTTAAAAATCTTTCCCTTTCCCAGAAGGAAGAACTTTGGAATGAAGTAAAATCAAAAGAATAGAACTATTACTTTACTTTTTTGTAATTTGATATATAATACATTTACATAAATAAACATTTACTTAAAGCAGAATAAACATAGTAATAAGGTAGCAGAGTTATCTAAATTAATCGTAGTAATTTTATAGGATTATGGCCAGAAATACCAAAGTTATCAGCAGTATTTCCAGAAAAGCAAAACTTAATATAATAAGTATTGTATTTATCCTTTTTACAATAATATGCATACTTTTTTCTATCAATCCCATTATTTCCATGTTTTCAAAAAGAAGCAATATTGCGGAACTCCAGGCTCAGCTAAATGAAATAAGAAGCTATAATATTGAATTGCTTGCTCTTGAAAAAAGTCTTTATGAAGAAGAATACATAGAAATGGAAGCATTAAAACAGTTCGGCTACACAGATAGCGGCAACAAGATAATATACCAGGTTAATGAAATAGATAAATTGGAGCGAATGAATGAATCAGGCGCTGCAAATATAATAAGTGATAATGCTGTGTACTCAAATAATAATCTCTGGGAAAATATAAAAATACTTTATTATAAAGAAATCAGCAAATAAACCGTTAAATGACCCGGAATATATAAAGCTAATTAAAAAAATCAGTGATAACAGAAAAATCTATTTAAAATGAGTCAATGACAAATATTGCAGCAATAGATATAGGGACAAACTCGACCCGTTTACTGGTAGCTTCAGTTACCGGGAAAAAAATAACCACACTTGCGCGTGAGATGAAAATTACCCGTCTCGGGAAAAATATTGAATCCGGGAACATAATTCTGGAAGATAGTATACAAAAAACCATTACGATTCTGACTGATTATCTGGAAACATGCAGACAGCATAAAGTAAAAACGATACGTGCTGTGGGAACAAGTGTTTTGAGAAGAGCTGATAATAGTGAATGTTTCCTGAAAAAAGTTTATAAACAGACGGGATTAAAAGTTGAAGTAATTTCTGGTGCCGAAGAAGCAAAACTTGGATTTGAAGGTGTTGCAAAAAGTCTGAAATATTCATATAAAAACTTCAGGCAGAGCAGTTTTAATTCTTTAAAAGAAAAATATGGAAGAAAAAGAATAACCATACTTGACATAGGCGGAGGCAGCAGTGAGATTGTTTCCGGAAGCACTGATGGTATAGTAAGCAGTATAAAAAGTAT
>DNFX01000058.1 GCA_003486795.1 Actinomycetota bacterium | reverse complement strand
TGTAATCGACATAATCTTCGATTTTCGGCCTCTGATTTGTATTAAATATATCTTCAATTACTAAAGGGTGAAGCTGAAAGCATTTTAGCAGATTGCCAAGAGTTCCATTATCGGTGATACCCTCAATATTTATCCAGGTATTTGAGTCAGGATTATTAATTTCAGGGCATTCATTAATACTTAATTCTCTCTTTTCAAAATAATCAGGACTATAATTAATCAAAGTTATTTTATGCATGTTTAAAAGATGTAATTTTTTTTATAAAAAAATCTATATTAAAATTTATATTAAAAAGATAGTTTTTTAAATATCAGAAATATAATTATATTATATGGTTTTATTATTTCTGTCAGATATTATCTTAAAAGATTATGAAAAATTATGAAATTATTTGATGAATTGCCATTATAATATCTTCATCATTTTTTATAACGCAGGCACCGGAATTAATTATTCTGCCATAAAGTGAAGAAGCTTTTCCATCAATATGATCTCTTCTGCTGATATCTGTTGCATCAACAACAATTATCTTTTTGTTTAGTTTGACAGCTTCATGAACTGCTTCAAGATTTAGAATATTTCCATTTCCAAATTCAATCCCCGGAAGAACAACCAGATCGGCATTCTTTATAAGCTCAAGGTTTTTTGAATATGCCTCTTTCGATATCGGAGAAAAAGGTGCCTCATTTATAAAAATTATTCCCAGTTCCTGAGCAGTATTTATGTCCGTATCCAGATTATTTATGACACCGGTAGATATTATATATCCATGATTATGTAGTATATTCAGAATACGTGATGCTGCACCTCCTCCACCGATAACATGGATTTTTGTTTCTTTTTTATTAACATTTCTTTCTTTACCTGTTTTCAGATTGAAATTAGGACTGACATAAAGTCTGCCCGTAAACGGGTTTTTTGTAACATATACATCACTGTTGAACACTGCCATTATATTCGATCTTGTGATTACGTCTGCAGTATTACCCATTGAAAATATTTTTCCTTCTTTCAGCATTATTATCTTTTCAGAATACTGCAGGGCAAGATTAATGTCATGAAAAATACCTATTATTGTTTTATCATAATTTTTATTCAAATCATAAAATAGTTCCATGAACTCTATCTGAAAATTTATATCAAGATGGCTTGTAGGTTCATCAAGTATAATAATGGGGGTATCCTGTGCAAGAGTCTGGGCTATTATTACTCTTTGTTTTTCCCCACCCGAAAGTTCATTGTACTTTCTTGAACTGAATTCTTCAGTTTTTGTAAGATACATAGCCTTTTTACAAATATCATAGTCCTGTCTGCTTTCTCCTCTGAGTCTATTTATATGAGGATATCTTCCCATGAGTACTATTTCAGAGACTGTAAAGTTAAATCCCAAATCAGTATATTGAGGAACAACCGCGATCTTTTTTGCTACTTCTGTACTGCTCATTTTTCTTATACTTCTCTCTTCTATCTTCAGTTCTCCCTCAAAAGACAAAAGAACTTTGCTCATAATATTAACAAGAGTGCTTTTTCCTGCACCATTGGGACCGAGAATTGAAAGAAAACTGCCTTTTTCAATAGCAAAATCTATTCCTTTCAGTATGGGAATTCTGTTATAGGCAAAAGACAGCTCCTGCGCCTGGACAGATATATTATTTTTCAATCAAAACACCTGCTTTTTTGATTTTACAAGTAAATATATAAAAAAAGGCACACCTATTATTGATGTCACTATGCCTACAGGAATTTCTCTGGGAGCAAGAATAACTCTGGCTATTGTATCCGAAAATAATAATACTATTCCGCCGGATAGTGCTGCAGTGGGATATAATATTTTGTGATCAGGACCTACAAAAAGCCTCATTATATGAGGAGTTATAAGACCTACAAATCCGATTATTCCACTTACGGAAACTGCTGCAGCAGCAATTAATGAAGCAAGTACCAGCAGGGTAAGTTTTAACTTTTCTGTCTGCATGCCCAGCTGGTTTGCTCTTTCTTCACCAAGAGAAAGAATGTTTAAATCTTTGGTATAAAAGAAAATGACTACGGATATTACAATTACTGCAGGTGTTATTATTGAAAGATTAAGCCAGGATGCATTTGTAAGACCTCCCATTATCCAGAAATACACTCTTGAAAGGTCATGGGTCCTGTAAATCATTAAGAAAGAAATTATAGACGTTAAAAGCGAACTTAATGCAACTCCCGAAAGCAAAAGGGTCAGTATAGAGATTTTCCCCTTTATTTTTGAAATATTATAAATCAGCAATGTAGTTAGTATGGCACCGGCAAATGCAAAAATACTTATTATTGAGAGATTAAAAAATTTAAGCCCCTTTGCAAACATTATGGCAATGGTAGCCCCGAATGCAGCCCCTGATGACACACCTATTATATAGGGATCTGCCATCGGATTTCTGAATATTCCCTGGAAAATTACTCCTGAACCTGATAATGCAATCCCGACCATTACGGCCATGAGAATTCTTGGCAACCTGATATCAAAAATTATTTTCATATCCTGACTGTCAATAGAAGAAATATCAATAAAATTACGTATACCCCATACTTTGCTGAATATTATCCTTATTGTCGAACCAATAGAAAGATTTGCTGCCCCTATGGAAGCTGCAATCATTATAAGGATAATTATAACAAGTATCAGAATTATTATAATTCTGGATGCTTTCACATTCATATTAAAAAAAATATTTGAGATTCTTTAAAAATTATTAAGTATTTTAGCTCAAAAACATAAATTATAAAAATAATAAATATGGCAGGTTTAAATGAATTTCCGTTCCTGGATTTTAACCTGGAATCTTAAGTTTATATTATATGATTCTTTTGACTTTTATTTTTTTTAAAGTTAATCTAAAATTTTAGAAATCAAATTCTTTTAACTGGGGGGAAAAATGTCTTTTAATATTAATGAAAATATAAAATGGGTTGGGAAAACAGACTGGGAACTAAGAAAGTTTCATGGAGAAGAACTATCGACTTTCAGAGGTTCTTCTTATAATTCATATCTTGTAAAAGATGAGAAAACTGTTCTTATAGATACAGTATGGTCACCTTTTGCTGAAGAATTTATTTCAGGACTTGAAGAAGAAATCAGCTTAGATAAAATTGATTTCATAGTTGCAAATCATGGAGAGGTAGACCACAGCGGCTCCCTCTCACTTCTATCTGAAAAAATACCAGATACCCCAATCTACTGCTCAGGCAATGCGGTAAAATCTTTAAAAGGTCAGTTTCACAAAGATTTTAATTTTGTTACTGTAAAAACCGGTGATAAATTAAATATAGGGAAGAAAGATCTGATTTTTATTGAAGCAAGAATGCTACACTGGCCTGATAGCATGTTTACTTATCTGACAGGAGATAATGTTTTATTTAGTAATGATGCTTTCGGCCAGCATTACGCAAATGAATTTATGTTTAATGATCTGGTCCCTGAGAATGAATTATATGAAGAAGCAATAAAATATTATGCAAATATACTTACCCCTTTCAGTAGCCTGGTTACTAAAAAAATAAAGGAGATCTTGTCATTCAAACTGCCGGTTGAAATGATTTGCCCAAGCCATGGTGTCATATGGAGAAAAAATCCGGCACAGATAATTGAAAAGTATCTGAGCTGGGCAGATGATTATCAGGAAAACCAGGTGACTATAGTATATGATACAATGTGGAATGGGACCAGAAGAATGGCAGAAGAAATTGCAGAAGGTATCAGAATGAGCGACAAAAATATTTCTATCAAACTTTTTAACAGTGCAAGGCATGATATGAATACAATAGTCACTGAAATCTTTAAATCCAAAGCTGTAATTGTTGGTTCTCCCACAGTTAATAAAGGTTATCTTGCTTCACTCGCTGCATTAATAGAGTTTGTAAGAGGGCTTGGATTTAAAAATAAAAAAGCTGCTTCCTTTGGCTGTTATGGCTGGAGCGGAGAGTCTGTAAAAATAATCAGTGAAGAGCTTGAAAAGGCAGGATTTGAAGTTATAAACGAAGGTATAAGACTGATGTGGCATCCTGGAAAAGAAAATTTTGAAGAACTTCATGAGTTCGGCAAAAAGATATGTCAGGCTCTATAGCAGATTTTGCCTGAACATGATCTTCTAAAATTTACTAATACGAAAATTATAAAAATATAAAATTGAAATATATTAATATTACAGAATTTTAAATTTTTATATAACCTGAGCTATATGCAGGTTTGTTGTAATATTTTTTAATCTCATCATCAAGTTTTATCATGGTCACAGATATGCCGGCCATTTCCTGAGAAGTACAGAATTCACCGATTTCTGCCGTATATATTTTTATTTTTTTCTCATTAAGATAATGGTAAATACTTCTTGCGGTTATAAGCATTTCCATTCTCGTAGTTGAACCATAACCATTAATTATTAATATTACTTCATCATTTTCCCTGTAAGGAAGATCGGCTACCAGATAGTCGATTATCGTTTTTGCCGTTTCGTCAGCTGTCATCAAATCTACCTTTTTTACACCTGCTTCGCCATGCAGGCCCATACCGAATTCCATTTTCCCTTCTTCCAGTGTAAAAGTCGCTATTCCTGTCTGTGGGAGAGTACATGCAGATAGAGAAACTCCGAGTGATCTTGAATTATAAACTGCCCGGTTAAGAAAACTGACAAGAGTATCCAGATCCATACCTGTTTCTGATGCGGCACCCGCCAGTTTTATTATACAATGCACTGATGTAGTTCCTCTTCTGTCTTCTCTTCTTTCAAGTGGAGCAGAGGAAATCTCATCATTAACAAGAACAGTCTGGACATTTATACCCTGTTCTCTTGCCATATCCTGGGCAATACCGAAATTTAAAACATCTCCTGCATAATTATTATAAAGCAGCAATACACCCCTACCTGAATCAACAGCATTAATTGCTTTTAATATATGTTCCGGTGATGGTGCTGCAAAAACCTGACCATGGGCAACTGCATCAGCCATTCCGTTACCAATAAACTCAAGGAATAAAGGTTCATGTCCTGCACCCCCGCCGATAACAACTCCTACCTTGTCTTTTATGGGAGATTCTATCCTTGCGACTGCATTTGAGTCACCTATTCTCTTTACTTTTTTATTATTTACAAGTACAAAACCTTCAATAAGTTCATTTACAATATTATCCGGATTATTTATCAGTTTCTTTACCATATTTTAATATCCTTTCACTTATTATTTTGCAGATAAATATCAAATGCATTAAGAATAATTGAAACAGAAGTTGCACCAGCATCCTGATATCCGATAGATCTTTCACCAAGATATCTTGCTCTTCCTTTTGTTGCAACCATATTTTTTGTAGATTCTGCTCCTTTCCGCGCTTCATCAGCCATGGCTTTTATTCCTTCAGGCATTTCCATGTTTTTGTCAACAGAATCTTTCAGGGAATTTACTGCTGCATTAAGAGTATCCACAAGAGTCTTGTCTCCGGGATTAGCTTTTCCAATACTGATGACTTTTTGAAGAGCATCTGAGAGCATATGATAAAATTCAGAAAGTGATACTTCTTTTGTAGCAGTGTCATTCAAAGTAGTGCTCATACCAATAAAAATATAGCCGAATATTGGCCCTGTGGTACCTCCTATCGATGTAATAAACAAATTACCGATAAATTTCAAAAGCTCGGGTATGGAACTGAAGCTTTTTGATGAAATCTCATTATTTATTTTTGAAAAAGCTGTGGAAATAGTAATTCCGTGGTCACCATCACCAATAACAGAATCAAGATTTGATAGATATTCCTTATTTTTTTCTATCTCTGTATTGGCAATTTTTAAAATATTAATGAAATCATCTAATTTAAGTACTTTTTTCAATTTTTCTCCTTTGTTTCTTATAAAAAATATGAAATATGAATATCAGGTAAAAATCAGTTCATTGATAATTTTATGCTATTTGAAAAAATTATAAAACCAAGAACTTTTTTTAATTAAAAACGTCACTATTATTGTGCTAAGTTTTATCTTTTCTTCTCCTTTTTAGATTTGAAGGCATGCTGTTAGGCATGCCTTCTTCTTTTGGTCTCTGATGAATTAAATTATTATTAAAATTTCACAGCAGAAATGTTAATGATGACCGGATAATATTAAATACTGAAAACATTTCGTATTTTATTATTTTTTCCTAAAATAATCATTATATATAAAAAAATAATTATCTTTTAAAAATTATATATTTGTTTATTTATGGTTATAAATACATAAACTTAATAGTCAGGATTAATATTATATAAAAAAAATTTAAATTAAAAAGGAAAGAAATTATGGAATTAAAAGAAAAAATAGCACTAATTACAGGTGCCAGCCAGGGAATTGGCAGAAGCATTAGTATTACTCTTGCAGAAGAAGGTGCTACAGTAATACTTGCAGCAAGAAATGAAAAAAAATTAAAAGAAGTCAGTACTGAAATAAACAATAATGGTGGCAAATCACTGATTTTCCCTGCAGATCTTTCGTGTGAAAAAGATATTAAGAGTCTTTTTGAATATATAAAAAAGAAGGAAGGAAGACTTGATATTCTTGTTAATAATGCTGCAAAAGTTATTGCAGGAAAGTTCATTGATTTTTCTACTGCTGATTATGACAGCTTGATGGCAATAAATCTTAGAGGGCTTTTTATATGCTGCAGAGAGGCTGTATCTCTTATGCTCCCACAGAAAAGCGGATATATCATTAATATCTCGAGTGTCGTCGGTTTCAAGGGTTATCCTGAGCTTACAGCTTATACGGCAAGCAAACATGGTGTAATGGGAATTACGAAGTCCATTGCAGCAGAATATCAGAAAGATGGAATATGTGTCAGCGCAATACTTCCCGGAGGCGTTGACACTGAATTATGTGCAGACGCAAGACCTGACCTCGACAGATCTGTTTTAATGCCTCCCCAGGATATAGCAGATACCATTCGTTTTATATTTAAACTTTCTGACAATGCCTGGATAGATGAAATATATATAAGGCGGCGAAATTCAAAACCTTTTTAATCAAACATTTTTTCGTTTAATGCATTCCTGATTATTTCCTGTGCTGTTTTCTCCATTTCCTTTCTTGGAGGTTTTAATACATGGAAATTGTATGGCCATTTTAAAAAATACCTTGGAAATTTATATGGTTCCAATTCATCTTTTGCTTTTTCCTTTATAAACTTAAAATTTTCTTTGCACTGATCATCTATTTTCAAAAATATGACAGGAATTTTCTCGTAATCATTCTTTTTGTAAGGGACAACTATTGCTTCATGAACACCCTTTATTTTAGAAAATATTTTTTCAATTTCCTCAGGATAAATTTTCTCGGCTTTAAATTTAAACGAAGTATCTTTTCTTCCCGCAACATGAAGGTAGCCTTCATAATCCAAAAAACCGTTGTCACCTGTATTAAAATAACCTTCATTGTCAAGCTCTCTTTTAAGCATCAGGTTATTATCTTGATCATTTCTGATAATATATCCGGCAAACAACGTTTTCCCTTTTACAAGAATATTTCCTTTTTCGTTTATTTTTATTTCTCTGTAACCGAGCAGGCATCCTGATGTTCTTAGATGTTTAAGAGTGTCCCTGCTTTTTGTACATGTTATCTGCGAACACATTTCAGTACTGCCATAAGAAACAAATAAATTCAGACCATATTCAAAAGATTGCTCAATTAGAGGAACCGGAACTCCTGCTCCTCCCAGCAGAATAGCTTTCATTTTTCTTAAAATATCAACATTTTTTCCATCATCTAAAAGCTGGTTCAGCTGATGAGGAACCAGTGAAATATGTGTGGGTTTGTTTCTCCGCAAAGCTTCAGCGATATCCATTTCTTTTTCCTTAATTGCAATTTTCCCTCCGCTTAAAGCTGCCCGGAAAATAACTGATATGCCGCTTATATGATAAAGTGGAAGGACAATGAGCCATTTATCTTCTTTTCCAAACTTTATATTCTCATTTGAACCTAATGAGCTGTAGTAGTGATTTTCAAGAGTATGCAGAACTGCTTTTGGAGTATTCGTTGAACCTGAAGTAAAAATGATAGTTGTTTTCCGGTGACGGGCAGATTCAAAATCATAAAATATATCTCTGATTATATGGGAATTCATACCCGATTTTTCATCAGAATCAATTTCACTGATATTTGAAATCCGGCAGTTATAATCAAAATCAGAAGGTAGATTTCCGTCAGTTACTATTTCGCTGCAGCCGACAGCTTCAAGATAACTGGCAATTTTTCTTCCTGAAAGTAAGTTATCTAATGGAATAACAATAATACCCTTATTTATCAGATATATTATTGCCTGAAGTGCAGCATCTGGATTTGCTGACAGTACAGCAACAGATTTGCTGCCTTTTAGCTCATTTTGTTTCATTTTCATCCGGTAAATCTCATTTCTGCATAAAAATAAAAGAATTAAACACAATCTGATATTTTAATAATTATTATCAGCCAGATTTTTTATCATTTTAAAAAACTTTTTGCAAAACAGAATAATCGGCTTTGAACAAATTTTTATAAGCATCATGAATCGATATTTTTGCAACATCTGACTTTATTTTAATAGAACCGGGATCTTTTTGAAAACTGTCAGCAGTATCAAGTCCTGCAGCAATTTCTGTTTTATTAATAAGATAAATAAAAATAGAAATTGCTGAAATTGAAAGGCTTGTTTCAAAAATATTACTTACGACAGTTTTTATTTTTAGACTTTCTGCCATTTTCATTAGTTTATAGGAATCAATAAAACCACCTATAACCTGGGGTTTTATTATGATAGCTTTTAAAAATTTACCGGTATTTTTTTTAAAAGACAGTTTGTTAAAATCTATAAAATCTTTTACAGTTTCATCGGCTGCAACACCCACTCCTGTTTTTTCAAAAAGCTCCTGATATAAAGAAGTATCTCTAACCGGATCTTTAATAAAATCAATATG
>DNFX01000283.1 GCA_003486795.1 Actinomycetota bacterium | reverse complement strand
ATTAAATAATTCTTCATTAAGCTTCTCGCCAAATCGTGGCCCTGTATAAATAATTTCTATATCTTTTCCGGGTTCCATGCCATAAAGTTTTATCATGTTATTTGCAAGGTCCAGAATATTGAAAGGGTCTCCCATGTCCAGAACAAATATTTCTCCTCCTTTTCCCATTATGCATGCCTGAATAACAAGCTGAGCTGCTTCAGGAATTGTCATGAAGTACCTTTTCATCTCAGGATGAGTGACTCTTACAGGTCCGCCTGAAAGAATCTGCTGTTTGAATATCGGCACGACACTTCCCTGACTGCCAAGCACATTTCCGAATCTTACAATAACAAAAATCGTATCACCGCATTTTGAAATAGATTGGAGATATTTTTCAGCAAGCAGTTTTGATATACCCATTACATTACTGGGTTTTACAGCTTTGTCTGTTGAGAGCATTACAAATCTCTTGACATGATATTCAATGGATAATTTTGAAAGTATTTTGGTTCCTATAAAGTTATTCTGGATTGCTGCCTCCGGGTTAAGCTGCATGAGCGGTACATGTTTGTAAGCTGCTGCATGAAAAAGAATCACGGGTTTATATCTTTTAAAGACAGATCTCATTACCTCTTTGTCTTTTATATTTGCAACTATCGGAATCGAGTTAGTATAATCATATTTTTCCTGCAGTTCTTTTTCAATTAAGAAAAGGCTGTTTTCTGCATGATCTACAAGTATCATTTTTGCCGGATTAAATTTTACGACCTGCCTGCAGATCTCTGAACCAATGGAACCGCCTGCACCCGTTATTATTATCACACTGTCCTTTATTTCAGAAACTATCTCGGGTATTTTCATCCTTATTGGTTCTCTGCCCAGTATGTCTTCTATTTCTATATCCCTTACCTGATAAAGATAGACTTTATCATCTATTACCTCATAAAGGCTAGGCAGTGTTTTGCACTTTATTTTTAATTCCTTGACTCTCAGCGCGATATCTTTTCTGAGTTCACCTGATGCTGAAGGCATGGCAATCAGGACTTCATCTATGGAATATTTGGAGATTGCTGTTTCCAGCTTCGAAATCGGCCCCAGTACTTTTATACCATGTATCTGTCTTCCGATTTTGTTGGTGTCATCATCAAGAAACCCTATGGGGAGATATTCACTGTTTGCCTGTCTTATCATTTCTCTTACAATCATTTCTCCTGCATCTCCTGCCCCGACAATAAGAGCCCTTCTTTTTCTGGATTTCGGGCTTCCGTATTTTAATTCATTAAAAAGCCTGCCGGAAAACCTTGAAAGAGATATAAGAATAATCGTAAGAATAAAATCAATAATAAAAATGCTTCTGGGAAAATAAGGAAGTGAGAAATTAAGCTGCTGTCCGAAAAGACTTATCGGATAACCCAGTATATAGAAAACAACCACCATCAGTACTGAACTTGATACTACTGCTTCAACAATTGCAATCATATCTTTTACAGAAGCATATTTCCATATCCTTCTGTAAAGACCGAAAAGCCAGAACATAAGTATTTTGGCTATGATAATTATCAGAATATACCATATAAGAGCAGAAGAATATTGGGAAAACAGAACATCCCGGCTTCTTAAGTCAATCTGACCCCTGAGGAAAAAGGAAATAATGAAAGAAGAAAATATGATAAGAATATCAAAAATAATCTGGATTAAAATTTTAAAAGAAAATTTTCTCTTCATGCGCCTATTATAGCATATAAATTTTTTCTATAAATTAAAACAACGCCATAAATCTGAAAACAGAAAAAGCCTAACTGATATTCTCCTTGTAGTCCTTCCCAAGGATAACTACTATATCTGCATTTGATTTATATGCTTTCCATTCTTCACTGTACTGCACAAGTTCATAACTGCCCATCAGGAGGGCAAGCTGCTGTGCTTTTTTTAATGTGTTTGATTTATAAATTATTATTGTTTCTTCATAATTAAAATTCTGGGCATTGGACGGAGTCTGTACCCTGAAGTCATATTTTTCAAGTTTTTCAATAAATTCAGTTGCCGAACCGGAAATACCGTTTCCATTATATACTTTTACTGATGTGCTTTTTACAAGTTGTTTATCTATGGTTTCACCAACATTTATGTTTATCTCGAGCGGGATGACCCCTTCCTGTGAAAACCATTTATATCCTTCGTGAACCATATCGTACTGCAATATGTATCTTCCCGGTTTCTCAGGTGCGACAATTGTAATTTTTACAACTGCATTTTCATTATGAGCAACATCAAAAGGAAGAAGCCCTCTCTGTCCGTCCCATATCTCTGTTTCTCCTGTATCTCTGTTTATCCAGTGGGTTCCGAGATTAATTCTGCCTTTCTCTTTGTCATGTTCCCATAAAAGATAGCCGGTATTTTTTACCGTTACATCCAGTGTAAATTCTTCACCCGGTTCAAGATAATCCGGCGTACTGCCTTTGTCATCATACTGGGCAGAATAAGATATATCAAGAGTACAGTACTTTTCTATGGGGGGAACTCCCTGGTATGAAAACCATGTAATCCCTTCCTGAACAAGATCTATCTGCAGAATATACTTTCCTTTTTCGGGAGGAGAGCTTATCTTCATGTTGAAAGTAACTTCCTCGCCCGGAGCAACACTGTCCTGGGGCAGCATGGATCTCTTTCCGTCAAATACAGCCATCTCTTTTGTGTCAAAATCAATCCAGTGATATCCAAGAAGAACAGGATTTTTCCCTCCTTTTTCCCAGGTTATCGCTCCTGTGTTTTTAACCTTGACCTGTACTTCATAAATCATTCCTGTGGCAAGTGCATCAGGAATAGCGTCCGGTTCAATGCTATATGAAGCATTGAATTTGCCTGCCGGCTCTCCGTCAATTATCCTCTGCCACATTGCCTGAGCTTCCTCGATATCCGGTATCTGCACGCTTATCGCATTATTTTCTATCCAGTCTGCATGAGTTGGGATTATTGCAGTTTCAAAATCATCCGCTTCGTAGGAAAGTCCGGTTTTCCCATACCTTAGCAATGTTACAAGATCAAGATCTGTGAGAGTATTTGATACAAGAATGCTGAAATACTTGGGAATATTTGAGAGATACTGGATATTCAGTTTCTGTTCAACAAGGGATTTAAGAAGAAGCTGCTGTCTCTGTATCCTTCCTATATCCGCAAGTTCCGTAGATCTGCTTCTTGTATATGAAAGAGCCTGTTCCCCTGTCAGATGATGATTTCCTACAGAAAAATTAGCTCCCGATTTCGGATCAGTAAGCGGTCTGTCGATAACAATATCTACTCCTCCAAGTGCGTCTATGAGTTTTACAAAACCATCAAAGTCAATAGTTATGTAATGATTGATATTTGCATTAAGGAAATTTGAAACAGTCTCAATCATCAGTTTCTCCCCGCCATATGCATAGGCGGCATTTATTTTATCCTCACCATACCCGGGGATTTCCACAAGTGTATCCCTCGGAATTGAAAGTAAAGTCGCCTGCTTCCTTTCCGGATTCAGATAAAGAAGCATTATGGTATCAGCTCTTCCTGCATCAGCTTCGGTATCTCTCGAATCTCTTCCGAGCAGAAGTATGGTTACGGGTTCTTCAATGGATTCGACAGGAGCGAGTATGTTTTCTATTTC
>DNFX01000072.1:2556-7200 GCA_003486795.1 Actinomycetota bacterium | reverse complement strand
TGAAGATAGCCTTGATCGGTTCAAATGGCCAGATCGGTACCGACATTCTTAAATATTTTACTGAAAAGAATGAGGATGTCATCGGACTTACACAGGATGACATTGATGTCTGTTATCCTGAGAAATGTGAGAGTGTACTTTTTCAGATAAAACCCGATATAATAATTAATACCGCTGCTTTCCATGTTGTTGATCAATGTGAAGACGAAGCTGCCTCGGCTTTTGCAGTAAATGCAGGAGGAGTAAAAAACCTATGCGAAGTCTGTAAAAAGCTTGATATAGCTCTGGTTCATTTTAGTACGGATTTTGTATTCGGCTCTGATGAAAACAGAACAATTCCTTATAGGGAGGATGATTGTCCCGGGCCTGTAAGCATGTATGGAATTTCGAAACTTGCAGGTGAACTGGTAATAAAATATATGCTCAAAAAGTATTTTCTTTTAAGAGTCTGCGGTCTGTATGGCTATGCAGGCAGTCTTGGAAAGGGAAGCAATTTTGTTGAGCTCATGCTTAAACTTGCAAAACAGGACTCTGTGATTAAGGTTGTAAATGACCAGATAACCACACCTACAAGCACCAAAGACGTCACCAGAAAATTATATGAGCTTATAAAAACAGAAAAATACGGGACTTATCATATGACCAATGCAGGCCAGTGCTCATGGTATGAATTTGCTCTTGAAGTATTCAGGCTTTCCGGATTATCGCCGAAAGTAATTCCAATATCCAGTACTGAATTCGGAGCAAAGGCAAAAAGGCCGTTTTATTCAGTCCTCGATAATTCTAATCTGAGATCCATAGGCCTGAAAGATATGAGAAGCTGGAAAGAGGCATTAAAAGATTACATTAAGGAAAGGCCATAACCGGCTTTCTTTTTTAAATCAATAAATTTAAAGGACCGGAGAAATATGAGCGATAATTATATATCTGCAAAACAAAAATACGAGGAATTCGGTATTGATACAGATAAAGTCATTGAAAAAATAAGTGAAATTCCCTTATCCATCCATTCATGGCAGCTTGATGATGTTATAGGTTTTGAAACAGACACAGATTCCAGACCAAGCGGAGGGATAATGTCAATAGGTAATTATCCGGGAAGGGCAAGAAATATTGAGCAGTACTGGGAAGATCTGGAAAAGGTTTTGTCACTGGTTCCTGGAAACAGAAAAAAGATAAGTATTCAGTCAACCGAGGGAGATTATAAAGGTAAGCTCAGAGACAGAAATGATATGTCAAAGGAGCATTTTCTGTCATGGATTGACTGGGCAAAAGAAAATAAAGTAGGCATAGATTTAAGTCCTGCTTTTTATTCTCATGAAAATGTCAGGGACGGGTATACTGTTGCATCAAAAGACAAGGTAATAAGAGAATTCTGGATAGAATATGAAAAGAGAAACAGGGAAATAGCAAATTTTATTGGTAAAAACCTTAAACAAGCTTCGATTTGCAATTTCTGGATTCCTGATGGTTCAAAAGATGTAACCCCGTCAAGACTTGATCACAGAATGATATTAAAGGAAGCTCTTGATGAGATATACGCAATAAAATATCCCAGAAAAAACCTTATTGATACTCTTGAATGCAAACTTTTCGGTATAGGTTTTGAATTTTACAATACAGGTTCTCTGGAATTTTATATTTCTTATGCTGTAAGAAATAATCTCGGATTTACTTTTGATACAGGACATTTTCATCCTACAGAAGAAGTATCAAATAAAATATCTTCAGTCCTTCCTTTTCTTGATGATATTGTGCTCCATCTTTCAAGAGGGCTTCACTGGGACAGCGATCACGTAACAATTCTTACCGATGAACTTGTTTCAATAATGCAGGAGATAGTCAGGGCTGATGCTTTTGACAGAATCCATATAGGAACAGATTATTTTGATGCTACCATGAACAGGGTAGGGGCTCTCGCTCTTGGGGCAAGGGCTGTCCAGAAAGCTTTGCTGATTGCACTGCTTGAACCTTTTGAAATTTTAAAAGAATACGAGGAAGATAATAATTATTTTGCAAGGCTTGCTCTTCTTGAAGATTTAAAAACAATGCCATATGGTGATGTATGGGAGCAGTATTGCAGAATAAGCAATATTCCCGGAGATGGAGAGTGGATAAGAGAAGCTCTGACATATGAGAAAGAAGTGTTATTAAAAAGGGAGTAAATCGTAACCTGATACTGATAACAGGAAATGCAAAGCATTTTCAGGATATAGACGGGCTTTGGGTTAAAAACTGCCTGGAATAAAAAATAAAATTGATAAATCCGTATTGTTATCTTATAATATAAAAAGTTTGCAGTTGGTAGAGATAAAGAATCCAACAAAGCTTTTAATGTTTTGTTAGATTCTTTTTTTTATGGTTTTATAATGTGGCTGGGTTAATGCTGTCATTTAAAA
Source organism: Actinomycetota bacterium (assembly GCA_003486795.1). The sequence goes on along the minus strand of DNFX01000072.1, from coordinate 4,801 downwards.
ATCACCTAAAAAGATTTACAGATTTTTAAATTATTTTATATATGAAGGATGATGTTTTGGAAAAAAAACTTGCAGAACTGATAGGTAAAGATAAAGTAAGTACTGATATAAGTGACAGACTATGTTTTTCAAGAGATGTAACTCCTTTATGCTACAAATGGATAGATCTATACAAGCTGCCTCCATATATATGTGATGCGGTAGCTAGCCCGGAAACAACGGAAGATGTAATAAAAATAGTTAAGTTTGCCAGAGAGAATAAAAAAAAGCTGTATATTTATGGCGGAGGTTCTGGTGTAGTCGGTGGTGTTATTCCTTTTGAAAAAGGTATTACGGTTGATATGTCAAGAATGTCAGATATTATCAGTCTTGATGAGGAATCTTTAACTGTGGAAACAGAATCGGGGATCATCGGCCAGAATCTGGAAGATTATTTAAATAAAAAAAATTATACCTTAAGGCATTTTCCCCAATCAATACGTTCTGCTTCTGTGGGCGGGCTGATAGCAACGAGATCTACCGGTCAGTTTTCCACAAAATACGGAGGAATAGAGAATTATGTTGTAGGTCTTGAGGCAGTTTTGCCAGACGGTTCCTTATTAAATACAGGAAACAAGCCAAGAAGTTCCACTGGTCCTGATATTAATAATTTTTTCATCGGCTCAGAAGGCGTATTCGGAATTATTACAAAGGCTATTCTTAAAATTTATAGAATTCCTGAAGATACAAAATATCATTGTTTTATATATAAAGATATTTTCAGTGCACTTGATTCAATAAGAGAAATAATGCATTCAGGTGTAAAACCTCCTGTTATCAGACTGTATAACAGTGAAGAATCACATCTTAAATTCGCCAAGCTTGGCTTTGATTATGATGGGTGTCTGCTTATATTATGCTTTGAAGGTAAAAAGGGACTTGTGGAAGCCGAATCGGCCATTTCAAGAGAAATATGCTCAAAAATGGATGCCCGTGATATTGGCGAAGAGCTTGGAAAGCTTTGGTTTGACAACAGATTCGATACAAGGCATATACTGGAAAAGGAAGAGGAGTTTGGCGGCATATCTGATGCTATTGAATTAGCGGCTTCATGGAGCAAAATAAAAAAACTATATATTGAAGTCGAAAAATATTTCAAAGAGAAAAATATAACACTTGCTTCTCATTTTTCACATGCTTATACAACCGGCATTTCTGTATATAATATTTTTTATCTTAATGCAAAAGATGACAGGGAAGCAATTAATAGTTTTTACAGGATTTGGGATGATGTAATGGCAATTGCATTAAAAAATAATGCAACGATAAGTCATCACCACGGGATAGGTATTGTCAAGAAAGCCAGACTTAAGCAGGAGCTTGGCAAGGGAATGGGAATAATTAAAAAGCTTAAAGAGAGTCTGGATAATGAAAATATAATCAATCCGGACAAATTAATAGAAAATTAAGAAAAATATAATATGAAAAACGATAAAAAGTCACAAAGACAGTGCATATACTGTCATAATTTCTGTAAATTTTCCTGTGCTCCCTATATTGCAACAAAGAATCAGAAAATAATTCAAACCCAGAAAAATTACCTTGTTTACATGAAGGAGAATAAAAAGATTAAGACAGGCACAGATCTGGGAGAAGCGGTTTATCTGTGTAATGACTGCAGGCGCTGTGAAACTTACTGTATTTTTGAAAATAAAAAAGTAATAAATAACAACAGATATGCCAGAAACCTTGTTTTTAATGAGAAATCTGCACCTGATAAAATATATGAAATTTATGATAATTTTCTTAAATACGGAAATTTTCTGGGAAGAAAAAAAGAGATCAGGGATATGGAGCATTTTGACACAAACAGAAAATACGATTATTTTATTTATTTCGGTGACTATGTCAACCTGCTTGTCCCCGGGATAAGGGAAAGCTTTATAAAAATTTTAAAAAAACTGAATAAAAACTTTGCCTACTGTGATGATGAAGTTTCAGACGGAGTGCTTGCCCTTGATCTGGGAATGGAAGAACTTGCCTGCAAATTAATGAAAAATAATTTCAATAAAATCAGCCGGTACAGATTTGATAAGCTAATCTGTCTTGATCCGTATTCCTGTTATGGATTTAAAAATGATTATACAGAATACGGCTATAATTTTGATTCTGAGATAATTCACTATACAGAATTTCTGGGTGAAAATATAGGTGGAATTAAAATAAAGAAAAAAGATGAGCATATTAAATATTTTGACCCATGCAT
>DNFX01000072.1:0-2397 GCA_003486795.1 Actinomycetota bacterium | reverse complement strand
TAAATGAACTCCAGTCTCTTGACGATAAAACAGAGGTAATCATAACGGCTTGTCCTTTATGTCTGAATAATCTGTCAGGAGCACAGCCACCAGACAGCAGATTTAAGATATATGACATGGCTGAATATATAAGCATAAATATGGATTGAATAATATAATCTCGTACCTGGAAGCTGGTACAGATTTTTTATGAGTGTTCTTTGAAAATTTCAGCAGTAAAGGTCCCATAATTCATGTGAGCTTGTAGTAATGCCGATTGCTCCACTGTCAAGAATTTTTTTAAGTTCTTCAAGATTACTTATAAATCCTGAACAAATGACAGGGATATCAAAATTTTCTCTGAGAAGCCCGGATGCTTTTGGATAAAGTATGCCAGGCCTTATATCAACAAGGTCAGGCCTGCCTGCCTTTACAAGCTCAATTCCTTTTTTAAGTGATTTTGTGTCAAGTATGAACATGGATTGCATGACAGGAAAATCAAGCTTTTTTAAACAGTTTACAGATTTTGGAGAAGATGATGTAATCATATTGATTCCTATATATTCTTTTAGAAATCTTATTCCGTATTCATCAGCAAACAATCCTTTCAAAGTATCGATATTAAGTATTATGATTTTTTTTGCAGTACGGTTTTCCCTGGATATATCCATAAGATCAAAAATGCTTAAATCATAAAGCAGAACTATTCTGATATTATTATATTTGCTGGCAAGAATATCACTGAAATTATTTGTACAGGGGATAATGGGATTTTTTTTAAGTTCGCTGATAATGTTCTTTACGTAAAAGTTCATTTTTTTATTTTATAATTTATAGTTTACAAGCAAGGATTGATCGTTTTTATATTATAACATAATAATATTAAAATATTTCTATATAAGAAATTTTATATTTCGGAGTAAATATTATGTATATGCTTGCAATTGATATAGGCTCAACCTCAATAAAATCAGTGATATTTGATTATGAAGGTAATATTATTTCTACCGGCAGAAGAAAAACAGAAGTTTTCTATGAAAAAGAAAACTCCCAGAAATTTGCTTTCTGGATGCCTGATAATATCTGGGGAAACGTATGCGGGGCAGTAAAGGATTCAGTTTCTGCAATAAAAGAACCTGGCCTCATAAAATCAGTTTCAGTAACAGGTTTTGCCTGTGACGGGGTTCCGATTGACAGGAAAGGAAACTGGATTTACCCTTTTATAAGCTGGCATGATACCAGATGTTTGGAACAGGTAGAATGGATAAGCAATAACTTTGATTTCGAAGAAATATACAAAATAAATGGCCAGAAACCATGGCTTCACAATACCATACTGAGAAATGTCTGGGTCAAGAAACATCTTCCCGAGATTTACAGGAAAACATTCAAATGGCTTCTTATCGAGGACTATATAAATTTTATGCTTTGCGGGGCGATTGCGACTGATTATTCACTAGCTTCAACTACTCTTGTATTTGATCAGAAAAATCTTGCCTGGTCTGAAAAATTATTTGATATGTTTGATATAGAAATGGATATATATCCGGATCCGAAACCAAGCGGTACTTTTCTTGGAGAGATTTCTTATGAAGCTTCAGTCCTTACAGGTCTTAAAAAGGGAACACCTGTAATTCTGGGAGGACTTGACGGCTTGTGCGGTGTATATGCGACTGCAGGAGATCAGGAAGATAACCTGGTCGGTGTGGTTGGGACTTATGAGCATTATCATAAATGCCTGGACCAGCCTATTCTTGAAAAGAAAGGATTGCTTTCAAGCATAATCTGCCAGGCACATGTAATAAAAGGTAAATATGGGGTTTACGGGGTTGCTGTATCCGCAGGCATACTTGAATGGTTCAGGAATGTCTTTTGCAGTGAAGAAGAAAGATATGCAAAAGAAAACAATAAGAATATCTGGGATGTCCTTATGGAAAAAGCCTCTGGTGCACCTGTAGGTTCGGGTGGGATTTTCATGCTTCCTGATCTTTACGGAAGTGCATGTCCTGTCCAGGATAATTTTTCAAAGGGAGTTTTTACAGGAATTTCTTCCACTTCAGGAAAAGAGGATTTTATACGAGCTGTAATTGAAGGATTAAATTATAAAGGGTTTGAGCTTTATGAAGCAATACGGAAATACACATCTTCTGAAAGCAGAAAAGTTGTAATAACCGGAGGAGCTACAAGAAATGAATTCTGGATGCAGCTTAAATCTGATGTTCTCGGCATCGAACTGGAAGTGCCTGATATCGGGGAAGCAACTCCGCTTGGAGCTGCAATGATAGGTGGTATTGGTGTAGGCATATTTGAAGATTTCAGAGATGCATACTGTAAGATAAAAAGAAAGATAAAGAAATATATTCCTGATAAAAATAATAATAGGTTATATAAAAAATACTATAATGATATTTACAAAAA
>DNFX01000065.1 GCA_003486795.1 Actinomycetota bacterium | reverse complement strand
AAAGAGTTTAACTGGACTTCAATCGGAGGCCCTGTAAGAGCATTTGATCTTTCTGAAAGAATGCCTACCGCATCCGTATATGGAATTTCTGATGAGAAGATAAAGAAATTCATCCCTGAATTTTCAACAGAATACTACAGGATTTTTCTGAATAGCGATGTCAAAGGAACCGAAATATGCTCTATGCTTAAAAACATTTATGCAGTTGCAGCAGGAATATGTGACGGTATTTACAAAAAGGAAAATGAGGGCAGATATTATAATCTTCTTTCATTACTTTTTAATCAGGCGATAAAGGAAATGAGTAAAATAATCAACATCGCAGGCTGCAGCCAGGAAACCATATATGATCTTGCAGGTATAGGGGATCTGCATGTAACATCGATTGCAGGCAGGAACAGGAAATTCGGCGAGCTGGTAGGGAAAGGCATCCCCGGTGAAGAAGCATTCAGACAGATGGTTGAAGAAGGAGAGTATGCAGAAGGTTATTTTGCTCTCAAACTTGTCATTCCATGGCTCATACAATCTGCCACAAAGGAAATGATAAATGATTTTATAGAAAAAGAACTACCTCTTCTTTATGCACTAAGAAGAATTATAATTGAGGGTGGAAACGCTGCAGAACAACTAAAGAAAATGATACTCAGGCTGGGTTACTGATAGCGGCTCAGAAAATATTAATTAAAATCCTGGTGTCAGAACAGGAATATTAAAAACATATTACCAATAACCAGATATAAGAGAATTATATTAAAAACAGGATAATAGATAATTATATTAAAAACCGGATATTAACATAGGATATCAGCATAATTTAAAAACAAGACATCAGAACCGGCAAATAAAAGCAATATATCTGAAATAAAAATACCGGAGCCGGGGCGGTGTGCCAGAAACCAAGTATTGGAACTGAAATGTCTGAATCAGTATATTAAAACTTGTAATTAAAACAGGGGATATTATGAAAAAGAAATATGTTCTGGCAATAGACCAGGGAACTTCCGGCTCAAGAGTCATCTTGTTTGATTATCACGGAAGAGTACTTCAAAGCGCGCACAGGGAATTGAAGCAGTACTTTCCCAATCCCGGCTGGGTCGAGCACGATCCCTTTGAATATATTGATACAACCCTTGACTGCCTGAAGGAAGTAATACAGAAATCAAAAATAGATGTCCTGGAAATAGCTTCCATAGGTATTGCAAACCAGAGGGAAACAGTTATTTTATGGGATAAAGATACAGGAAAACCTGTATATAATGCAATTGTCTGGCAGTGCAGAAGAACTGCTGATTTCTGCAGCTCACTTAAAGAAGCCGGATACAATGAAGTTATCAGTGAAAAAACCGGCCTTGTAATAGATGCCTATTTTTCAGCAACAAAAATAAAATGGATAATTGACAATGTTGAAGGTGTAAAGGAAAAGGTAAGGCAGGGCAGAATACTTGCAGGCAATGTTGACTCATGGATAATCTGGAATTTAAGCAAAGGCAGATATCATGTTACTGATTACTCAAATGCATCAAGAACTCTGCTGCTCAATATAAATACTCTTAAATGGGATGATGAACTGCTAGAGATATTTGATATACCTGCCGGTATTCTCCCGGAACCGAAATCCAGTTCGGGCGTGATGGCCTTTACTGATAAAAGTATTTTGGGAGTCGAAATTCCTGTTGCGGGGGATGCAGGAGACCAGCAGGCAGCACTTTTCGGACAGGCATGTTTCCGTCCCGGTATGGCAAAAAATACTTATGGAACCGCACTTGCAGTTATGATGAATATCGGGGAAAAACCTATAAAATCAGAAAACGGCCTTTTAACTGATCTTGCATGGGTTATAAACGGAAAAGCAACATATGCATTTGAAGGAATAATATTTAACGGAGGTTCGACCATACAGTGGCTAAGGGATGGAATAAAAATAATAAAAGATGCAGGAGAGTGCGATATACTTTCTGAAAAGGTGGAAGATACAGGAAATGTTTACCTTGTTCCGGCATTTACCGGGCTTTGCGTCCCTTACTGGGATATGTATGCAAGGGGTATGATCATAGGGATTACACGGGGAACTACAAGGGAACATATATGCAGGGCTGCAGAAGAAGCAATTGCCTACCAGACTGCTGACGCGATATATGCAATGATATCAGATTCCTCTATTGACATTCTGTCCATGAGAGTTGACGGCGGCGCAACAAAAAGTGATTTTCTGCTTCAGTTCCAGTCCGATATTCTCGGAATAACAATTGAGCGCCCCAGAATAACGGAAATGACAGCTCTCGGAGCAGCTTATCTTGCCGGTCTGGGAGTCGGATTCTGGAGCAATATGGAAGAACTGGAGAAGCAATGGGAAATTGATAAAATTTACAGACCCTCCATGGATGACGAAAAAAGAAAAGAACTTTATGCCGGATGGAAAAATGCTGTGCAGAGATCTCTTGGCTGGGCAAAATAGAATTTTTGTATTTTATAGTCTGGTTTCTTTTTGCTTGTTACATAGATAAGTAGTTACTGATTTCTGAGATATTTCTGTTGCAGAATTTGTTAAAAGCAATAAATATTTTTATAGGAAATGTATATACTTACAATAAATTCAGGTTCCACATCGATAAAGTTCAAACTTTATGAAATGCCTGCTGAAAAGGTTATTGCGGACGGCAGAATCGAAAATATAGGATTTGAAAAATCAGTAATAAAATACAAGTCAGCCTTATTTTCAGAAAAATCTGAAGACATATACATAAAAAATCACAAATCAGGTCTGGATCATATATTAGCCAGACTGACTGATCTAAAAAAAGGTGTAATTAAGAATAGAAAAGAAATAAATGCAGTTGGCCACAGAATAGTAAATGTGGGAGACAGGGTAAGCAGCCACAGAATAATAGACGGGAAATTTCTGGATGTCCTAAGGGATTGCATAGACCTGGCACCACTGCATAATCCCCCCAACCTTATGGGAGTTGAAGTATGTTTTGAAGTATTTGGAAAAGATACACAGAATATTGGTGTATTCGACAATATTTTCCATATAAATATCCCTCCAAAAGCTTATCTGTATGGCATCAATTACAATTATTATGAGAAGTACCGGATCAGAAAATATGGATTTCACGGTATAGCCTATACTTATATGATTGAAAAATGTGCCGAACTTACAGGCAAAGATATTAAAGAGCAGAAGATAATTGCTCTTATGCTTGGAGGCGGCTCTTCTGCGGTTGCCGTCAGAAACGGAACAAGCATAGACACCTCCATGGGTTTTACTCCTGCTGAGGGACTGATAATGTCTACAAGGTGCGGCGATATCGACCCGGCTGCTCTTTCATATATTTTAAACAGAGAGGGATTTACCCCGGGCGATCTTGATGATTTTATAAACAGAAAATCAGGGGTGCTCGGGCTTTCCGGGAAGTATTCCGATTTTATTAATATTGAACTGGGATATCTGAAAAACGATCCGGGCTGTGTACGTGCCCTTGACTGTTACTGCTACCGGGTAAAAAAATATATCGGTGCGTATGCAGCTGCAATGAATGGTGTGGACGTAATTATTTTCGGAGGAGGAGTGGGTGAGAACTCTCCTTTAATAAGGGAGATGATTCTGTCTGATATGGATTACCTTGGAGTCAGTCTTGACAAAAATTTAAATAATGACAGATCCATAAAAGAAGGGATAATATCTCCCGAAGATTCAAAAGTAGCAATCTGCATTGCAAAAGTCGATGAAGAATTAATAATGGCAAGAGAAACCTACAGACTGGTAAAGATATAAAATTTTTTTAATTTTTTGATGAAAATATATTGACAATAACAGGCATCTCTGCTATATTTAAATCCTCTTCAAATGGAGGAAAGATAGAGAAAAAGTTAAACTTACAGACGAAAGAAAGTA
>DNFX01000067.1 GCA_003486795.1 Actinomycetota bacterium | reverse complement strand
CAAATTATTTTAAATATACATCAATATTTATTATGCTTTTACTCTTTATATTTCCTCTGATTCTTTCTATTTCGGTTGAAAGCAAGCCGGAAACAGGTATTCAGAAAAATTCTGTAAGAATAATGCATTATAACATTCATCAGGGCTTTAATATTGACGGATATCTTGATCTGGAGAGTATCGCGCGTGTGATTGAGCAGAACGGAGCAGATATTGTATGCCTTAATGAAGTTTCCCGCGGCTGGCTGATAAACGGAGCGGCAGATAATTATTTATGGCTTGCAGACAGACTGGGCATGGAATACAGAATTTTTATGCCAGCCTCTGATCTTATATGGGGAAATGCAATCTTAAGCAAGTATCCTTTAAGACAGGTTAAAAGCGGATTTTTACCAAGAGAAAATGCGCCACTGAGAAGAAGTTTTATTTTTGCTGAAGCTGATCTTTCTGGTCTGGGAATCGAGAATATAAATATCATAAGTACTCACCTGCATCATATAGAAGGAGATACTGAAAAAAGACAGGTTCAGGTGAAAGCGCTGCTGGATGAATGGGGAGGAGAAAAGAGGACTATAATCTGTGGTGATTTTAATGCAGTTACAGGGGACAGGGAAATTCAGATGATGGAAGAGGCCGGTCTGACAGATACCCAGCTTGCACTCGGAAAGCAGGATGAACTTACCTGGGTACATTATAAACCATATGGAAGAATAGATTATATATGGGCAACACCTGATATCGAAATATCTGATCTGATGGTAACTTACAGCAGAGCCTCCGACCATCTGCCGATATCCCTCCTTACCAGATAGGGGACGTATAATTTGGCCCCCAAAATTCCTTCCGATTATTTTTAATCTGCTTTCTAAATTCAAAATATAGTAAGAATTATTATAATCTGAATCATTTGTTAAGTTTCCCGGATAAAGTTATCGAAAGTCAATTATGATTATTTATCATAATATATTAAAATTATCATATTGTTATTTGGCAATATAAGATAATATTTTTTATTATGAAATTAGAAATTCAATAAATTAATTTCTTTTCCTGATTGAACAATAAAAATATCTATTTTAGATTTAATTTAATATTAATAATTAATTCTGAGGTGAGAAAAATGAATCAAAAAATAAAAGAGATACTTGGCTGGTATGGAAATGAAAATCCGGGAACTTTAAGAAATATTTACAGAATTCTTATGCATGGCAGACTTGCAGGAACTGGGAAAATGGTTATTCTTCCCGTAGATCAGGGATTTGAACATGGCCCGGACAGGAGTTTTGCTGCAAATCCTGCAGGTTATAACCCTGAATATCATGTAAAGCTGGCAATTGAAGCAGGGCTGAATGCACATGCTGCGCCTCTTGGAAGCATACAGATGATAGCAAGGGAATATGCAGGCCAGATTCCGCTTATATTAAAAATCAATAACAATGATCTTTTAAGTAAAAGCCAGGATCCTATACCGTCAGTTACATCGGTAGTTCAGCATGCGCTTACCCTCGGATGTGCTGCTATCGGATTTACTATTTATCCGGGAAGCGCGCACTACAAAGAGATGTATGAGGAAATCCAGTTATTATCCCTGGAGGCAAAAGATGCCGGTCTGGCTGTAGTCATCTGGTCATATCCGAGAGGTTCAGGTCTTTCAAAAGAAGGCGAAACTGCAATTGATGTCGTATCTTATGCTGCACAGATTGCCGCCCAGCTGGGAGCAGATTTCATAAAAGTAAAGCCGCCAACAGAACACATTGAGTTTGAAGACACCAGAAAACTATATGAAAAATACAGTATACCTGTCGGTACTCTTGCAGACAGAGTGAAAAACGTGGTAAGGTCTGCATTTGATGGGAAAAGAATAGTGATTTTTTCCGGAGGGCCTGCAAAAGAAAGACAGGATGTTCTTGATGAGATTTCCCAGATAAGAGACGGAGGAGGATTCGGCTCAATAATAGGAAGGAATTCTTTCCAGAGGCCTTGGGATGAAGCTCTTTCCCTTCTGGATGATGTAGTAAAAATCTGGGCTGGTGGGGACGTATAATTTGGTCCCCTCAGTCGGAAATTTGTAACATTGACGAATATGATGACAGCAAATAACTGCAAATAACTGACTTTCTGCCTGCTATCATAAATCTGACAAGAGATAATAATGAGCAAAAAGCTGAGAATAGTGTTTACAGTATTATTGTCAATGTGCTGGTTTTTACTATTTGCCTCATTTTCACTTTTTCTCTTTTACTGGAGAATTGCAAATGAACCGGAGTTCCGGAACTGTTTAAAATATTCTGGATATTTATAATAGGCTTGTTACTGGATTGATCAGAACATTATCCATCAATATTCTATTTATATTATTCATGGGGAAAAGAACCTGAATCCCTCTGGGTTTTAAATCTTGCCGTTACAATTCTCTATACACCCCCCCTGTGAGTACTTATACTATTAATGATTGTATGATTATCAGTGTTTTATAGCTTCTTTTTACTTATATTCGATTATGGATCGAAAATAAATCGAAAAGCGGTACCAAATTATACGTCCCCTATATGCATTCCTGTTGTATAATTAAAAACTAAAAAGAAGAAAGGATTTCATGACAGATAAAAAAAACGCAATCCGCATCGAATATTTTTTAATGATTATTGTTACTTTTTTCTGGGCTATAGGACATCCTTTAGGGAGGATAATTACACAGAAGCTTCATCCTTTTCAGCTTGCTGCCATTATCCTGGTAACAGGATTTCTGACAATATTTATTTATCTGCTTTTTACCGGCCGGGTTAAACAATTATTCAGGCTTTCTGTTCGAGACACATTCATATCTCTCGGGCTTGGTGTCCTTGGATTTTTTGTATATCAGATACTGACATTCAGCGCCCTTTCACGCATACCAGCCTCTATCAATGCAGTCCTTATATCAAACAGTGTAGTATTCATTGCGATTCTGTCTGCTATTTTTCTTAAAGAGAAAATAAAACTTTTAACTATATTTGGGATAATACTTGCTGTTGCCGGAGTACTTCTGGTTACTTTTAACCAGGGATTTTCACTTGGAAGCACGGGCAGGATAGATTTTTTAGGCATATCATTCTCTCTCCTTGCAGCACTTTCATCTGCCCTTTATTCTGTAATAGGGAAAAAGGTGCTAAGTTCAAATGACCCGCTGGTAATAACAACTCTCGCACTATTTTTTGGTGCAGTTCTTCAGGTAATATTAACTGTTTCCACTGTAGGTTTTTCGGAAGTTGCTGTTGCCGGCTTGAAAATAAACCTTTTAACTGTGTTCCTCGGGGTTACCATGATAGGAATCTCTTATCCCCTGTGGTTTGTATGTCTTAAAAGATTTCCTGCTTCCCAGATTTCAATATATATGTATCTTACACCGGTATTCGGTGTAATTCTTTCACTTATAATTCTGAATGAAAGGTTCTCGTGGCTATTCTGGGTAGGAGGTCTGCTCATACTGGCAGGAATCATAATAACGAATGCTAAAAAAGGGGACGTATAATTTGGCCCCGTTTTTATTTTTATTATTTATAAATATTATGTATCTTTATTTTATTTGTTCTATTAACAAGATAAGTTAACACATTGCCCTTTGAAAATACAAAGGTCATGTAAACACTTTTGGTATAAAATTAATTTTTAGACAAATAAAAATTAAATATCAAAAGGAGGTTTATCATGACCAGTAATGAATATACAATTCATTACAAAACTAGTCTACTAGAATATGCATACAAGTTCAATGTAAGCAGTGCATGCAGGGCATTTCACATCTCATGCACCCGTTATTATGAAATAGCAAATGATTTTTTAAAATACGGCAAAGCCGGATATGCACTTAACTGTGCCGAGTACAACTGATGAGCCTTGATTTTACTATTATATTTATTAATTCCGCAAGCAGCAAAGACAGATTAAAATTAACAGTTTTAATTCATTAGATACCTTCTTTTAATCGACAAAACCTGCAGCTATATTAAATAAATCTTCTTAAAATATCGAAGCATAAAGCAGATTATGTGTCCCTGGAAGATTTCGGAACCAAATTATACGTCCCCATGGGGTTGAGATACAGGATATTTCTGATAATTATCTCGGCATCATTTATGTTAAAATAACCTTTTTTGATTTTTTTTGTTAAAACGTCTGTAAGGACATTCTCCAGAGCTATTCTTGCACCATAGCTTTCTTCTGAGGTCCAGGTGTCACAGCCCCAGAAAATTTTATCAGCAGTCCCTATCTCGATAATCTGATTCAGTGCATATTCAGCAGCAGTAGGAGATAGCATGGGCAGCCAGCAGATATCACAATAAACATTGGGAAAAGTGTGAAGCAATCCTGCCAGATCGTCGGTCCACGGAAAACTTCCGTGGAATAAAACAAATTTGGTGTCAGGGTTTGATTCAATTATGCCGAGCAGATTCATCGCGTTTGTTTTTTCAAGACGCCCCATTCCTGTGTGGCACTGTACAGGAATATCCAGTTCAGCAGCAAGACTGCATAGTTCACCAAAAACATAATCCTGGAATAAAGCGATTTCGGTTTCAGTAACATTGTCTCGGTTTTTAAATACTTTCTGCGCCTCATCTCTGCTGCTTTTTTTAAAATCAAGCGGCCTGTCATATGCCATGGCATTTTTTAAAGATACGCAGCCTTTATCTACCTTCTCTTTTACAAGCTCCCTGATAAAAAAAACATAATCATCAATATCATCAAACTCTTTACCATATAATTTATATACATTATTCTCATTATGATCGAAAGCATTTCTGCTGTATCCGAAAAATAACGGATTTGTTCTAAAAGTCGGACAGAAAAAATCCGGGTCTCCATTATTGCTTCCGGGGTCCCAATAAGTATCAAGGATAATTTTTTCATATTTGCAATTACTGTGAAGTATTTCCTTATGCCAATTTCTGTCTTTATGATACGAATTTATCATATCAGAATAATAATCCCAGTTCAGGGCAGAAAGTTCGTCTTTTATCCCATATATTTCTTTTATTGCTTTATGGAGCCACACAAAATATGATTTGAACCTGACTTTCTCCAGATAGTTTTTCCTTGATTCTTCTGATTTGTCAAATGATACCTTGCTCCAGCTGATATAAGTGTTTTCAAGAAGTTTGTCGAGATTAAATTCGTTAAAAAAATCATCATTTCTGTGGTGAGAATGAGTATTGATAATTTTACTGTTTTTTATGATTTCTGATATCTCTTCTTCCATAAAAGTTTTAAAAATAAATAATTATAAATTTCTTTTTACCGGATTTTATTTTTACCAGACTTAAATCCATCTGACTTATATGTCCTTGTTGCCTGCACTTGCTTTATTGATATCTGCATCGCTATAATTAATTCTCAGGCACATATTAAATTAAAAAAAATTTTTATTTTTTAAAAACAGAATTTTCAATATTATTTATAGAATTAAATAACAGAACCAAAGATAATTTTTTGAATAATATAATCTGATAAATATTTTAATACCAAAGATGTGTAATTAACAGCGTGAAATACAGGAAATAACGATTCTTTGAATTATCAGAAATACCTGGAGAATAATGGTTATAATTCGGGACCAAATTATACGTCCCCTTTTACAAATATTGTTGTATAATGTTAAATATTTTAAATTAAGTTTTTTCAGAATTTAAAAAACAGGATTAGCAAAATTATTTTAAAAAACTATGAAAAAGATATTTAAAATTTTGGGAGTGGGGGAAATATTGTGGGATGTTTTCCCAAATGGCAAAAAACTCGGCGGAGCCCCTACAAATTTCGCTTATCATGTATCAGCACTTGGACATGAAGGTGTTGTTGTCAGCAGGATTGGCAATGATGATTACGGCAGGGAAATAATAGAGCAGCTTATAAGTCTTGGTC
>DNFX01000050.1 GCA_003486795.1 Actinomycetota bacterium | reverse complement strand
TGAAAAAATGATAGCAGCCCTTGAAAAATTACGCAGATCTGTTAATCAGCCTCATCTGCCGGACCAGATGGCAGCATTTGGAATTTCAGGTGATGTAAAGCATGACATACGACGACTTTTCATGACACACCCGCCTCTTGAAGAACGTATTCAGGCTCTTAAAACAATGTCGGAAAAGCACTTTTAATGTAAGAGGGACGTGAATGAAGGTTAATATAATACGCAGACTTTATGACTGGGTTCTCCATTGGGCACACACACCCTACGGGACTCCTGCATTGTTTTTTCTTGCTTTTGCAGAGAGTTCATTTTTTCCTGTTCCTCCTGACGTGCTTTTGATAGCGCTGGCGGTTTCTGTTCCAACCAGAGCCTTCAAGTATGCCTTTGTCTGTTCACTGGGGTCTGTACTGGGAGGGGTTCTCGGATATGGAATAGGATACCTGCTATGGTACGATGCCAATGGTGACTTCAGTGCCTTTGCCAGATTTTTTCTTGATTATATTCCAGGTTTTACAATAAATGTATTTAATATTGTACAGGGAAAATATAATGAAAACGCCTTTCTTGCTGTTTTTACCGCTGGATTTACACCCATTCCCTACAAGGTTTTTACTATTGCCGGAGGAGTCTGTAAGATAAATTTCCTTGAATTCATCTTTGCATCTGCAGTAGGACGTTCCCTGCGTTTTTTTCTTGTAGCCGGTATAATCTGGAAGTTCGGTGAGCCTATTACTGTCTGGATTGATAAATATTTCAATAAGCTGGCAATTTTATTCACAGTTTTGCTTATCGGAGGTTTTTTAATAATTAAGTTGTTTCTTAAATAGGCCTGGTTTTCAATTCTTAATTTTGTCCATCTAATGCTGACCATGCTATATGCAGTCATGATATCAGGTCTGGNNAATTAAGTGCGAAACTTTAGTTATGAGTATACTATGTGAAACTTAACATCACCCAGAAAGACAGAGCAATGATAATCCGGTAGATGCCAAAACTTATAAATGAATGATGTTTTATAAAGTTGAGAAGAAATTTTACGCTCAGCAGGGCAAATATAAAAGAAAGAATAAAACCTACAGATAAAAAATTAATCTGTGATGATGAAAACGCGGATGCGTTTTTAAGTAAATCCAGGGCTGTTGCAGCCAGCATGGTTGGTATGGCCAGTAAAAATGAAAACTCCACGATTGTTTTTCTTTTAAGACCCAACATCAGACCTCCAACGATTGTGGCAGCTGACCTCGATACACCGGGAATCATGGCAATGGACTGGAAGAGACCTATAAGGAGCGCTGTGCGATAAGGAATTGTTGCAATATCTTCTACCACACCATCTTTTTCTTTGTAGATCAATTCGAATACAATCAGACATATTCCACCTATAAACAAAGACCAGAGCACAACCTGATTACTTCCCATGAAAAGTTGCTTGATAATTTTATAAAAGAGAAGACCCAGAACTGCAGTTGGAAGGAATGCAAGGATTATTCTTTTTAAAGCTTCGAAGTTAACGAGAAGGGTTTTCCAGTAGAGAAAAACAACTGAGAGAATTGCTCCGAACTGAATGACAATTTGAAAAGTCTTGAGAAATTCTGTTTGTGTGAGACCCATTAAATGGGCTGTAAGTATCAGATGGCCTGTTGAAGATATTGGCAGAAATTCTGTAATCCCTTCTACAATACCGAATATAAGAGCTTGAAGTAGATTAACCGGATTATTGAACTACATCTGTCTTCCCTTGTCAAACAAAGATTTTTGGATAAAAATATTTTCCACAAATTAACCGTCCTCTTTTAAGGCAGTTTTATGGTAGATATAGAATGTTTATAATAAATGTAGAATAATCCCGGATAGGAAGAAAGAGAAACTGAATGACAATTTATAAATACCATCATGACATATATATGATAAAAGCCAATGTATCACGTTCAGAAGGAGCAATAGCATATTCAAATTTATGTAACAGGGAGAACATTTTGGGATTTTCCTCAAGTGTTGTATCAGGAATTTTGCAACAATTATGCAATTGTTTTAAAAAAATACCAGGATGGATAAAAATCCTATTTTTAACAATTTTTTTATCCGGATTTTTCTCAGGAATAACCAGTGCACAACCAGGCTGGATTAAAATAGATGATGGCCTTCATTACAATGAATTTACTTCACCCCTTAAATCAGATGTGGGCAATTCAAAAATATTTGTCCTCAGAATTAATCCGGAGGTTTTTGATTTTTTCCTGTTTTCTGCTTCTGAACATCCGGAAGGCCAAGTGCTTAGTGTAAGAGAATGGGTTGAAAAATATGGATTGATTGCAGCAATTAATGCAGACATGTTTCAAAAGGATCTTAAATCCAATGTTGGTTACATGAAAAACTTTGGTCATTTCAATAATCCGAAAATACACAAGAATTATCACTCTGTTTTTGCTTTCCATCCCCGGAAGACAGAACTCAATAGTGCAGGAATATTTGACATAGATGTGAATAATATAAAAGAGATAATTGA
>DNFX01000258.1 GCA_003486795.1 Actinomycetota bacterium | reverse complement strand
AAATCAATTTTATGATTTTTAAAAAATTCATCACACTTATCAAGAAATAACCTGTCCTTTAAAGGTTCAGAATGAAAATCATATGAATCTATCTCAAGCAGGAGTTTGTCCATGGTATGTTCGTTTAATCTTGAAGAGCTTGTATTCTCATACTCATATGCCTTTTCTGCTTCAATGAATCTTTCTTTTCCATTATGAATATGCCTGATCTGGAAACATTTCTGAAATCGTGTCTCCTGTCTTAGGAAATTACACAATATTTCAAAATTAACATCAGTAGTCAGGAATTTTTTAAGCTTTTGTTCAAATCTGTCATAGGATTTGGTATCTATGGTCGCCTCAGGATAAATTGTATGAATATAGCCGGAAATATGAGAAACAATTGTAATCTGTTCATTTCTCATGGCTCTCTGAGCTTTAACAGTAAGCTTGGTTCCATTAAACCACATGTTTTTTGTTACAAGTCTTCTGTTGTTTGTCAGAATTCCGTCTTTCAGGTCGATGAAATTCTGGGAATGAAGCGGGGTTGCCATAAGGAATATATCTTCCAGAGGTATTTTGCATATAATAAATAATGCAGCAGCATAAAGAGTGGCAATTGAGACACATTCGCCTGCCCCTTTTTCATAATTATCTTTATACTTAAATGCCTCCATTGCCTCCACAGTTTCAGTTTTCCAATAGGGGATTATGTTGGAATTATACTTATCTATCCCGAAATGCTTTCTTATATCTACATCAAAATAATATTTGTCACCTTCATAACCGAACAGGGCATTGCTTCTGCTTATTATCTTTTCATCCATGAATGGACGGAATCTGGACAGTTCTTGCTCTTTTGTGGTGAGCCCCCATGTCTCAAGATCAAGATTAAAATCGAAATTATCCATAATGAATTGTTTAAGTCTCAGTATCTTTTTATAGGGGGGCATATTATCAATGTCCTGAAACCAGGGATCATTTTTCCATGCCCAGATTACAGGAGACATTATATTTGCAAGGACAAGGCTGTATAAAAGTTCAGGAAATATAAATATTTCCATATCAGATAAGGTTATCGCAGAAGAGTATTTCTCCAAATCAATTTTTTTTATCATGGGGACGTATAATTTGGCTCCAAAATTATATTTCGTTTAAATTTATAATTGAAAATTATAAACCTGTAACTTTAATGAGCCAAATTATACGTCCCCATGAGGAGGAATATGAAGATTAAATTTTTAGGTGCTGCAACTTCTGTCACCGGATCCTGTCATCTTATAACAACCGGTTCAAACAAATTTTTACTGGATTGCGGACAGTTCCAGGGCAGCGATGAAATGGACGAACTTAACTGGGAAGAGTTTGATTTTAATCCCGAAGAGATTGATTTTGTTCTTCTCAGTCATACCCATATAGATCATAGCGGAAGGCTTCCATTGCTTGTAAAACGTGGATTTAAAGGTCCTGTTTACTGCACTGATGCAACAGCTGACCTTCTGGATGTAATGCTGAAGGATAGTGCCTACATACATGAAAAAGAAGCTGAATGGAAAAACAGAAAAAACCAGCGTGCAGGGAGGCCCTACAGGGGCCCCCTTTATACGTTTGAGGATGCTGTTGCTGCCTTAAAACAATTAAAACCTGTTCTTTACAATCAGTTGCTTGAATTAAATGAGAACATTAAGGTTGTATTTAACGATGCAGGTCACATACTGGGTTCTTCTATTATAGAAATATTTGTAAAGGAAGATAATGAGATATCAAAGGTAGTATTTTCCGGTGATATAGGGATGAAAAACAAGCCTATTCTAAAAGATCCCACTATAATAAAAAAAGCTGATTACCTTATAATGGAAGCTACTTATGGCAACAGGCTGCATGAAAAAAATTCTGCAAGCATCCAGAGGCTTATTGATATTGTGCTGAAAACTATCAAACGAGGTGGAACTGTCGTAATTCCTTCTTTTGCTGTCGGCAGAACCCAGGAACTTATTTTCGAATTTAACCGTTTTTACGAGGATCATCCTGAATATAAAAAGGAACTAAACGGAATAATGGTTTATGTAGACAGCCCTATGGCAACAAGCGCCACGGAAGTATTCAGGAACAATGCACACATTTTTGACGAAGAGACAAAAGATTATATTCTGCAAAGAAATGACCCCCTTGATTTTAAAAACCTGAAGTTTACTCGTACAGTAGAGGAATCAAAAGAATTAAACACAAATACAGAACCAAAAATAATCATATCTTCAAGCGGCATGTGCGAAGCCGGCAGAATCAAGCACCATTTAAAGCACAACCTCTGGAACCCGAAATCAAGTATTATTTTTGTGGGATATCAGGCAGAGGGTACACTCGGCCGGTCAATACTTGAGGGTGCCAGATATGTAACAATTCTGGGTGAAAAAATAAGAGTTCAGGCAGAGATTTACGATCTTGAGGGATTTTCAGGTCATGCCGATAAAGAGGGCCTTCTGGACTGGCTTTCAGGTTTTCAGACAGAACCCAGAGAAATATTTCTTGTGCATGGGGAAAAAGAAGCAAAGGAGGAACTTGCATCTGCTGCAAAACAGAGATTCGGCTATCAATGCAAAATCATAACGGGTGTATCAGAGTATGAACTTCCCAGCAAAGGCATTCAAAGTGAAGAAGAAATAAGGCAGGCTATAACTTCTCCTGAAGTCATTCAGAAAATCAAGAATAAAATATCTTCAGTACATGATGACCTTGAACTTATTTTATTAAACACGCAGCTGGCTATGGGAAAAACATTAACTCCTGAACAGGTAACTGAAATTAACAATATAGTACTGGAGCTTGAAAAAAATACTGTAAATCTGGCTTCAATAATCAGAAAAGAAGAAAAAGAAAATAAAAACTCCTGAATAATTAATTTTATTAATTATCAAATTGTTTTATTAATTTAATTATTTTAATGATTGACGTGAATTCTATAAAAAGATGCTTGAAGGAACAGTTCCTAAAACAAGATAGATGACTCCTTATGAATTTGTAATTTACTGGGCAGCATTATGGGAAAAATATAATATCTACCAATTGTGCATATAGCCTTAGGAAATAGTATCCCTGTACTTATTCAAACTCCCTGAATGCCAGAAATATTTTTCTAGAAAAAAACAAAGATGCAAAAGTGCTCATAGCAGATTCTACTTTGCAGCTTTCTTTTACGGTAAAGAAGGAACTGCTTAAAAAACCGGCTTAAAAAAATAATTTAAATATTGAAATACAGTATTTCCTATGCTAATATATATACCCATATGGGGTATATTAAATTAATAAATATAATATGGAAACAATAAAAAGCATTAAGAAAAGATATTCAGATGAAAGTAAAAATAGTTGCAATTTAAGTTGTGGCAATAATATTGATTTTCTGGCAATAAAAAATGGGGAATTTCTGCTTGATATAGGCTGCGGAAGGGGAAATGAATCTATTGAAGCAGCACTAAAAGCAGGGCCGGAGGGGAAAGTAATCGGTCTTGATGTAACTAAGGAAATGATTGAGAAAGCCAGAGAAAATGCATTAAACTCTGGTGTTTCAAACATTGACTTTGTAGAAGGTGAAGTTGAATATCTGCCTTTTGATGAAAATACTTTTAATGCAGTAATGAGTAATTGTGTCATAAATCATGCCCTAAACAAGAAAAAAGCATTTAAAGAGATTTTCAGAGTATTAAGGAAAGGAGGAAGATTCGTGATTTCTGATGCAGTTACAATGTCACCTCTTCCTCCCAGCATTAAAAATGATCCTGAAGCCAGGGCTCAGTGTTTTGGAGGTGCTGTTACAGAAAACGAATACCTGGATTCTATTAAGCGCTCAGGTTTTAAAGATGTAAGAATTGTCAGTAAAAGAAACTATATAAAAAATGGTTATGATTTTGCAAGTATTACTTTAATTGCATATAAGAAATAACAAATAAACAAACAGATTTATCTGTACATAGAAATCTTTCATAGAAGAGGAGAAAAAGTGAAAAAAATAACAAAAAAACTTGAAGCACAAAAATGCTGTTCTACTTTTATTACAGCACAATGCTGCTCCAAGTCTTCAAAAATTTTAGCAGGATGTCATGACTAAAATTTAAAAGAGAAAGGGGGTGCTTCTAAGCACCCCTCCTTAAAATTAATACGAAAATCAGTAATTAAAATTACTGTTAAAGATTTATAAATATAAAATAATTTTTAATTAAAATTAAAGAAAATGATTACAGCAAAAAATAATATTATTGTTAAAATAGATAGTTCAAAAAACGATGAATATGCAATTCTTAATCCTGTTTCAGGAAGTTTTGACCTTATGGGTGAAAAAGAATATCTGCAGATAAACGAAATAAGTAATGGAAAGATCAATGATAAAAAATTTGCAGATTATTTGATAGAAAGAGGATATGCATATGAGAGCATCTCTGATCAGGAAAAAGCAATAGATGAAGCATATGAAGATTTTAATAAAGAAATTTTAAATTCCCAGGTTCAGCTTATGCTTGTTCCTACTTATGGGTGCAACCTCTCCTGCTCTTACTGCTTTCAGCAGGGGGTAGAAAGCAAACTGAATCTTATCAAAAGGGAAACTGTTGACAGTTTTTTTAAGTATGCCAATGATAATTTTTCAAGTTGGAAGCAGAAACCTTTTATAACATTATTCGGCGGTGAACCACTTGTAAATTCAAATGCACAAAAAAATATTACAGAGTATATAGTAAATAAGTGCATAGAGAACGATTATGAATTATCCATAGTCACAAATGGCTATGATTTTATTCATTATGTCGACATACTTAAAAAGGCACGCATCAAGGAAATACAATTTACTCTTGACGGAAGCAGAAAAATACATGACAGCAGAAGGGCAACAGCAGGTAAAAAAGGTACATTTGACAGAATTATTGCCGGCATTGAAAAAGCTGTGGAAAATAAAATGCCTGTTAACCTTCGTTCTGTTTTTGATAGCGAAAATATTGAGGATATACGCAATCTTGCAGAATTTGTCAATGGAAAAGGGTGGCTTGATCTGCCACCCGGTTTGTTTAAAACACAGATAGGCAGGAATTATGAGCTTTTTGAATGTTATGCAAAACCACAGCATCTGCTTGCCCAGACAGAATTATGGGGGAAATTCATTTCTCTCAGCAGGAAGTATCCAGTAATTGCGAAATATCACAGGCCGGATTTTAAAGGAATACGCAATATTATTGATGAAGAGAGAATGTATATGGCAAGCTTTGATACCTGTCCTGCAGCCAAAACTGAATGGGTCTTTGACCTTTATGGAGATATCTATGGGTGTACTGCAGGCTGCGGAAGAAAAGAATACAGTCTGGGGACTTTCTGGCCTGAAGTAAAACTAGATATGGACTTAGTAAATACCTGGAAATCAAGAGATGTAAAACATATACAAAAATGTAATGACTGCCAGTATGATGTCATATGCGGCGGAGGATGCGGAGTCATTGCTGCAAATAAAAACAATGGTGATATCTTATCTCCAGACTGCAGGCCCGTTAAAGACCTTATCGATATGGGGGTCAATTATTATATTAAAGAAATAAAGGAAATGGCAGAAGAGACAGTTGAAGATATTCAAAATTCAACTCAAGATTTTTCTTTTACAGATAGTTCAGTTTCTTTGAAAAATAAAAAAGAAGGATGTGTCATCTGCGGAGAAGAACTTGTATATTCTGGCTCTATTTCTTTAAAGGAGACTTGCAGCATCTGTAATAAACAATTTGAATCATATGTCAGATGCAGAAACGGTCATTATGTATGCGATGACTGCCATGGACTTAATATACTTGAAAAAATAGAAAATATTCTTGTCCGGAGCAATAAAAAAGATCCTTTATCTCTGGCTGGTGACATTTTCTCACTTCCTGAACTGAATATCCATGGTCCTGAATACCATAGTATAGTCCCTGCAGTAATTATTGCTGCCTATTATAATAATAAAGATAATATCTCACCTGATATCAGAAATAAAAAAATTTCCGAAGCAATCAAACGTGGAAAGGGAATAACAGGGGGAAGCTGTGGATTTTATGGAGCCTGTGGCGCAGGAATAGGTGCTGGAATTGCAATATCTTTGATTGAAAATGCTACTCCAATTACTCCTGGTGGCAGACAAAGTGCAAATAATGCAACTGCAGATGCATTAAAAAATATCAGCAGATTTAAAGCAGCAAGATGCTGTAAAAGAGATTCGCTTACTGCAGTTGAATCATTTATCGATGGTACAGACTATTTTAAAGACATAAATAAAACAAGATATGTTTGCAGCCAGTCTGAAATTAACGAAACATGCATAAGAAAGCAATGTCCTTATTATTCAGAAAAATGTTATAAAAATTAAGAATTCTTTAAAGGAGATTTAAGAATGAGTAAAAA
>DNFX01000296.1 GCA_003486795.1 Actinomycetota bacterium | reverse complement strand
CAGAAATATAATAAAAAGGGTCAGGAGTATATTATTATTTCATAAGTATTAAACTAAACCAGCTTATCTGGAAGTTACCGGGAAAGGATTTGGAATAAAAGACTACAGGCCCAGTTCCCTGCTTATTTTCTTCATTGCTCTTAAAGATATACCAAAAAATTCTGGAAGATCATATCCGAGTTTTTCAGATAAAAGCATTGTATTTCTGTTTGCACCTTTTGCAAAGGATTTTTCCCTATATCTGTTTAATACGAAATCTGCATCTATAAGAGAAAGGCTTTTCTCCGGTTTTATTAATGCTGATGCTACAATCAGGCCTGATACAGGATCACAGGAAAACAATGCCACGTCCATTTCACTTCTTAAAGGTAACCCGTGAACATCATTATGTGCTTTTATGGCATAGATTATTTCTTCATCGTATCCTTCTTCTTTTAGTATTTTCTCACTTACGAGCGAGTGATTAAACGGATCATTTACTGTTTCCTCATAATCGATATCGTGCAGCAGGCCTGTTATACCCCACTTTTCCAAATCATAATCCCTGCTGCTGCCATCAATTGAAAAATTTCTTTTATCCAAATCACTGGCAATTTCTTTCATTATGGCTTCCACTGCCAGACAGTGCTTTATTAGATTCTTATTCTTTACTTTACTTTTTAGCAGATTCAGTGCCAGTATTCTGTTCATTATTGCTCCCCGGATATTCATAAAAATATTAACAGATATTTATTTTAAATTTATTCAATGAAACTTAATTTTGCCAGACTCCCATAATAAGCAGGATTGAATTCTTCGTAATAAGTTTCATGGGTAAATCCAAGGAAAATATAAAGTCTGTTCAGTCTGAATATCGCACTTGATATAAAACCAAATTCTCCTTCCTGCTCATCTGTAAGATAATATATATATTCTTTGTATTCTGTACCATCAACAAGTCTTTTCTCGCTTATTTCTGCTTCAGTTTTGGACATTTCCGGACCTACTGCTGAAGCAAGTTCATCCATTAAAGAATTCAGCTCATTATCATTATCAGGATAATATTCATTATTCTGCAATACAATCTGCATTACCAGTGTATAAGCAACATTTTCATCCATAGGGTTAAAAGCCAGGGTAGCACCATACGATTCAGGAGACCAGGTATAAGTAAAACCATCCGGATATCCAATAACAAATCTATATTCCTCCTCAGCTTCAGTAAACATGTTCTGCTGGCTGAACAATGAGCTGCCTGTTTCCTCTGCAGTTTCTTCTATTGAAAATAAATATTCATTGAATTTTTCCTCATTATAAAATATTTCTACTTTATATGGCCCGGGAGCTAGTGGATCTTTTTCTGCACTTTCAAAACTAAAAGCAACCCATGAAGTTTCATAAAAAGATTTTGAAATTTCCAAAGGAGTCTCAAGCATTACCTGACCTTCAGGATTATACCACTTTGCGGTTATTTTGCTTCCTGCAACGAGAAAGTCAGTCTGAAGACAGATAAATATTTTTTCATTACCGCTAAAAACCTGCCTGGCTGATGAAGGTTCATAAAACTCATTTGTTTCATCCGTAAGAACAGCCTGCATTATTTTTGCTGCAGGTTCTTTTATTTTAAATTCTGCTGAGGATTTCAGTTCCCCATTGTGGTAAAATTCCACAACATACTCCCCAGGAACAGCAAGATACATTCCTCCATCCGGAATAAAAATAGATGTTGAAAACCATCCTTTCAGATATCCTTTTTCACTTTCATTATACACACCTGTAAAATCACTTATGATTTCATTTGTTTCGCTATTCTTCCAAATGAACCTGTATGAGTCTGTTCCTTTTACATTTGTAAGGTTTATGGTTGCATTAACCTGACTGACTGACATTTCAAACTCATTTTTTGGATTTACCGGCTCAAAAGTATCCTGATTTAAAGATTCACATATTACGAGCTCACCAAAAGAAGTTTCAATTTTACATCCTGTCAGAAAAGAGAGTGTCCCTAATGAAACAATCAGAACCAATAATAATATTATGATCATTTTTAAAGTAATTTTCCCGGTCAAGTTTTCTCCTTAATAAGATTAATAGTTAATAATGGATATCATTTATTTGCACTTAGCAAGCGAGGTTGCGTATTTTTTAATTGATTTTTAATAAAAATGTTTTTTTATTAATTATAAATGTTTTTTTATATTTTCCAGTCTTTTTTCTTCAAAATTTATAAAAGTTTCCCAGTTGTGACCATAATAAGGCATGATTATCATTTCTTTTTGCGATTTGATATGATTATAAACTGCAAATATTGTCGAAGGAGGAGTACACATATCCTTCATTGCGCATGATAAAATGGTATGTGATTTTATTCGATCAGCAAGATTAAGGTTGTCAAAATAACTCAGAGTTTCAAACATTTCCTTTTCCCTTTCAGGGAATTTTTTTATTATACTCTGAAATTCAAAATAGGTTATATTTGAAAATTCCTCAGCCCATTCAACAGCTCTTTTGAAATGACAAAGATAAGGAACTTCGGCAATAACAAGTTTACGCCTGCTGTCAAGTGCTGCAGTCGCAAGTGAAAGTCCTCCACCCTGGCTTAAACCCGTTAGACATAATCTTTTTATGTCAATTTCATCCCTTCCCTCAAGAAAATTTATTGCTTTAATACAATCCATATATACAAACCGGTAATAATAATCATATTTTGAAAATATACCTTTTGTCATTAACCCTATTGCGGAAGGCGGAGGGTATGTCCTGCCATCAGAAGACTCCCCATTGTGACCCCTGATGTCTATTGCAAAAACTGCATATCCCATAAGAATCCATTTAAGGTAATAATTGATTTTCTGTTTGTTGTCTCCATATCCATGAAAATAAAGAATTACTGGAAAAGGGGGCTTTATCTTTGGAAGAAGATAATAGCCACAAATTCTTCCACCAGAGAATCCGTCAAAATATACTTTAAATACATCTATTTCATTTACTATATAGTCAATGCGTTCAATCTTTTCATTTAAGGGTTCGGAATTTGTACTACCAATGGTTTCCTTCCAGAAACCATTAAAATCTTTTTCCTTATATTGATCAGGTTTATAATCAAGTAATTCTTCATATCTCATATCGACAAGCATGGCTGCCTCCGGATTTTAAATAATAATTTGTTTTACTTTATTTTAAATCAATTAATTAAAATTTTCACAAAAGATTTTATATAAATTAAAAAATCAGATATCTGAAATTCAAAAACAAAAAATTTAGCCCGGATATTTTTATATATCTAGGTCTGTATATTTAAATAAATTTAATAAGTATCTATATTCTTTACTGGCTGGCTACCCATGAGAAAAACTGATTTTTAGCTGCTGCATCATACCCTACCGCACTTGCTGAACCAAAACTCTGAGGCCATGAATTAAACCTTTGTATTGAAAAATCTCCTTCACCCATTGAAGTCAGTACTGGAAGAATTTGCCTTGCCTGATCTATGGAAACATTTGTCCATATAAAACTGGTCAGCTTGTTAATAAAATCGGGCAGATTTGAAAGATTTACCATATCTCTTTTTTGCTGTAAAAGATTAATCAGCAGCATTGCTGCCTGCATTTCTCTTGAATAAGCACCGCCACCGTATAAAGACCTGCCATGTCTTGCCCTGCAAAGTGCAAGAGCCTGCTCTCCATTTATATGATGTGTACCCTTTGTAAGATAACACCCTGAAAAACTGTCAGCAATATCTTCCTCAACAGTAACAGTTACGCCGCCAAAAAAATCAATTAGTGGTTTAAATCCATCGAAATCAGTAACTGCATAAAAATCAATAGGGATACCTGTAAAGTTTTCAAATGCAGCTTCTGCCAGTGCATTTCCGCCTATCGCATGAGCTCCGTTTATTTTCTGTGTCTTGTATCCAGGAATTGCTGCCCAGGTATCTCTTGGTATGGGGACCAGGATAGCTTTTCCTGTATCAAGATTAAGATGAACAAAAATATTGATATCTGTTCTCCCACTTACTCTTCCTCCCGGCCTGTCAAATGCACTGTCATCTCCCCATAAAATGAAATTGACTTTATTCCCTGCAACAAATCCGCTATTGCTTCCAAGACTGCTCTGCTGCCAGGAAGAACCTGAGGTACTCGATGAAGTCGAAGAACCCGGGTATGGATTAATACCATAACTTGAACATAGTGCTGCAAATTCCTGTGACTGAAGAAAACCGTCAAGAACTTTCTCGCGGGATACCCCGGAATTAAGTTTTCCCAGCCATGTATTATAACCTACACTATCTGCTTCTCTGTTAAAAAAGGCTTTGTACATTATTTTGACAAAAGAGCTATTGTCATATTTCTTACCGATAAATTCATCACTTAAAACTATTCCTTTAGCAACATCAGATCCTGTTTTTACTTTATTCACAAGTTGACTTGTCCACGCCTCAAGTCCTGCTGCATCAGGTGATCTCCCAAGACAGTTTATATAAAAACCTGTTACAAAAGTTCTTACCTGGGAAGTTGAATCAGCTCCGAGGCTGGAAGGTATTAAAACAATCGACATGGCAAGTATTGCTATAAAAACCATTAGGTATCTAAGCTTGCGACCCATTAATAGCTCCTTTCAGTACTTTCATTATATTTTTCCGGTTATATTATTTGCTTCAAATTATTTTAACAGAAAATCCAGCCAGATATCCAAATATTATTTGAATATAATAATCATAAAAAGTTTTTACAAT
>DNFX01000120.1 GCA_003486795.1 Actinomycetota bacterium | reverse complement strand
ACGGAATACTTAAAATAACACTCCCGAAAATGGAAGAGGCAAAACCAAAAAGCATTGCGGTAAAGGTTAAATAGGAGGTTATTATGAGCGACAAATATTATAAGGCATGCTGTGATATATATGAAAAAGAAGGCCGTGTTTTTATTGAACTTGAAATGCCCGGGGTATCGAAAGATAACCTTGAAGTAAAGATTGATAATGACCTGCTGATAATAAACGGGACAAAGAAAATTAATTCTCCGGAAGGATATTATCTGTTAAGGGAAATAAGACAGGCAGATTATCATCACGAATATACAATTGATTACACTATTGACAGGAACAGGATCGAAGCATCGCTTAATAACGGGATTGCCGCTGTTTCCATGGGCATAAAGGAATCTGAAAAACCGAGAAAAATAACAATTACATCCTGATCAAATAAGCCGGAGAACAGAAATCTCCGGCTTATTTATAATTCATATTGCAGCAGATTACAGCCGGCTCTTTAATAAATTCACCCGATATTATAAAATAACCGCGGGGAGTTGAATGGGGAAAGACATAATAATTGAATTCTGGCTGAAAAATCACATTATTTTACTGGATTTTATGTGGAAAATTTTTTTCACGGCAGCGGTTTTCACAGCGGGAAAAATTGCGGTTATTGCAGAAAATAAAATAGTCAATAAAACATGTTCTGTCGTAAGACGTTTTGACGAAACACTTGTACCAGTTATAAATACGATTACTTCATATTCAATCTACGCTGTCTGCACAGTTATTGTACTTGATATATTCGGTGTAAATACCGCAAGCATAATAGCTCTTCTCGGTGCTGCGGGTATCGCTGTAGCACTTGCGCTGAAAGATACTCTTGCAAATATTGCGTCCGGCATCATGCTGCTGATCCTCCGGCCTTTCAGAAAAAATGATTTTATTGAGTTCGCCTCAATGGCAGGAACAGTAAAGGAAATCGGGCTTTTCACGACAGTTATGGAGACACCTGACGGTGTTTATATATCAGCCCCCAATACAAGCATCTGGGGTGTACCGATAAGAAATTACACAAGGAATGGAAAACGGCGTATTGATATAGTAATCGGGATATCATACAGCGATTCAATTGAAACAGCTTTCAACGTTATGCAGAAAATAATTGATAATGAGAAAAGGTTTCTGCCGGACCCGCCGCCTCAGATTATGGTTAGTTCAATTGCAGACAGCTCGATAAATATTCAGCTCAGGGCATGGACAACTGTGGATGATTTCTGGAATGTAAGGTGGGAGCAGAATAAAAATGTCAAGGAAAGGCTTGAAGAAGCAGGGCTTACAATACCTTTTCCCCAGCAGGATGTTCATTTAATAACTGAAAAGGCTGCAAAGCAAATCTGACATTCTCTGCAGCCCTGTCCGGGAAAAAATCAGTCTGTCTGTCTTGTTATTCCCCATAGAGCGGAAAGAATTACAAGCTGAAGAGACAGATCCTTTATCCAGACGAGAAAGTTCGGTTTCATGAAAGAATTAAGGAAATAGAGCATAACGATATTTATTCCCCAAAGTACCAGAATTATCAATCCGGCAAGAAACATGGATTTCTGTTTCATTGAAACAAATAACCCGAGTATAAGAATTATGCCTGACAGCAGCTGTACAATTGCTATCGCAAGACCTGCGTAGTTGTTTTTCCCGAAAAGACTGTTTACGCCGCGCATAAACTGATTTCCTGTTGAATTATAACCGGAAAGAATTATTACAGCTGTTGCTGCAAAATAAATTCCAATGAAAAGCTGTATTAAAAACATGGCAGAAGTTTTATTTCTCATTTACCCTCCAAATATCAGTAATATAAATAGTATAATCAAACATTTTAATTATGTCAGCTGTTGTAACTGAAAATTGACGCATCCTGCTTAACCGCGTTTATATTATCCTTATTTTTTCCGGAAAGCTGATTTATGCTGTTTACAGCCTTGTTTATTTCATCAAGTCCTGTAGTTATTTCACCCATAGCCTGATTAAGCTGTGTCCCGATACTGCTGATGATTGTAATGGCATTGATTATCTCCCTGTTTCCTTCATTCATTTCACTGGATCCGGTTTTAACCTCAGAGGTAATATCAAGCATTTCCTGAAGAGAAGTGAGAATCTGTCTTCCGCCGCTGTCCTGCTCTGTTATGGCTGACCCGATCTCATTCATGATATTGCTTACAGATTCAATAGTATCTTTAACCTCTTTAAATACCCCGCTTGTAACTTTTGAACTGCCGACAACAGATTCAATCATCTTTCTTATAACTTTATTGGTATCCTGTACATTTCTTGATTGAATTGTTGACTGTTCTGCGAGTTTTCTTATTTCATCCGCAACAACAGCTATAATGAATGATATTTTAAAGCTTATGGATTTACTTATTTCCTTAAATGTTTTAACTTTTTTAATTTTTACCTGCTGTAATTTCTTATCATAAACATCAGATCCAGCATTTTTTCCATTTAAGACTCCCTGAATTTCAGGTATTATACTATAATTATTAAATTTGTCTTACACAAAATTCTGTATATTGTAATTGAGAATTACAATGAAGTAATAAAGGATAACGGCCGAAAATATATGCGGGGAAGTATAATAAATGCAAACA
>DNFX01000179.1 GCA_003486795.1 Actinomycetota bacterium | reverse complement strand
TTATTAAAAATAGGATTATATTATTAAACAAGATCATTGGCGTACCTTTGAATAAAATAGCAGTTATTATGAAGGGGACTGATTTTGAAACCACTCTTATAGAAAATTATTTTTACCAGAATGCAATTCCATTTTTCAGACAAAGTTCGAAATCAGTTGTAAATAACAGATATTCAGGTTATCTGCTGAATATCTGCAGACTTATCAGCTTGTTGGATATAAAAGAAAAAGAAAATTCTGAAGATAAGTCAGATATAAAAAAAGATGAACTTGATAAAAAGATAAATAAAGTTGCCGTAAATATATTTTTATCTGATTTTCTTGATATTGAACCTGTTCTTTTTANNCTTTTTAAGGAAATACAGTTTCAGTATGCCAAATCTGCAAGCAAAAATTATAAGAACATATATAGCTATCTTGAAGGAAATTTAAAAAACATAAAAGTAAAAGATGGGGAAAGCTATCTGAAAATTTCAGACTTTATGAAGTCAGTAAAAAAACATAAGAAAAATTTAAAAAAAGATGCTTTTTATTTTATACATGAACTGATCAGTGATAAAAATATAGGATTGCTGGAAGAAATAAGAAATTATTGCAGACTTTCACAAAATGATAAAAATCTTTTTAGTGTTTTTACCAACTTTCTTTCAAGTATTAAAAATTTCTGTAGTGAAAGAGAAAGCGAAAAAGACATTGGCGCCTACCTGGATTTTATAGAAAGGTTCAGCAACAATCAATTTATCGAAGAAACCGAAGAAGCACTTGATGAAAGAAGTTATAGGGACAGCATAAGGATACTTAGTTTTTACGATTGCAAAAATCTTGAGTTTGATGCAGTTTTTATACCTTTTCTGAATAAGGGATATTTTCCTTCTACAATATCTAAACCGCAGATTTATGAAAAGGATTTCCTCACATATCTTGTAGAAGGAAGATTTATGGATGATGAGGAAATAAAACATATACATATAGAAAATGAAAGAAAGATATTATTTACAGGAATATCCAGATGCAGGGATTTTCTTTATATAACATGCAGCTCAGGCCAGGAATCTTCATTATTTTACGAAGAACTGCAAAGAATAATTTCAGAAAAAAATGATATAAAAAAGATTATTCCGAAACCTTTAACCAACACTATTCCAAAAGAACAAGTCCTGGCAGCAACTGAAAAATCACTTTTAAGAAAAAAAGCTATTGTTTCCAAATATAAAATTAACATCGGAAAAAATACTGGAAAAACCAATTATCATTATTTGCTAAATTATTTAAAAAACCATTACAGTCCTGCTGGCTGGTGGGATCTGATATCTGAAAAAGAAAATAACCTGAATCCTTTTATCTCAGATAAAAACTCCGGTATTTTTTCATACAGCGCAATAGATGCTTATGATGACTGTCCTTTTAAATATAAAATGAGATACTTTTTCAGATTAAGAACCGAAGAAGAAAATATGAGCCTTATAATTGGTTCTTTGTATCATAATATAATAAACAGATTCTTTAATGAATGTAAAAAACCCGACTATGATTCATTATTATTTATAATGAATGAGGAAATTGATGCGCATGAAAACAATTTTAAATATCATTTTTATTTAAAGGAAATCAGAAATGAAATGAATAAGAATTTTAATAATTTTTATAATAATTTTTCCTATATTATAGAAGACAGGGATTATTCGAATATAAAAGATAATGTAATGACGGAAAAAGAATTTTTTTTTGATATCAATAATAAAGATAAGATTAAAGGCAAAATCGATCTTATAAATCTCAGAACTGCAGGCATTTTAGAGCTGATTGATTTTAAATCATCGAAAAAGAAATATTCGGAAAAGGAACTTGAAGAAGAACTTCAGCTCAAGATTTATCATCTTGCAATAAAGAAAAGTATTAATATCAGGCAACTTATACCTGATATTGACAAGAGAGTTATACAGGCCAGATATTATGTTATAGGCAATGAAGATAATAATTTTTTTACAGTGAATATTTCTGAGGAAACGGAAGAAAAAACAATAGCTAAGATTTTAAATATTATTAGCAATATAAAGAAAGAAAAATTTTACATTAATCCAAGGAGCTATTTCAGCTGTAAAAGCTGTGAATACAAAATATTTTGTGAAAAATACTATGGAGAACAACTTTAACCCTTCACCTGAACAGGAAAAAGTAATTTCTGGTGAAGAAAGAATAAAAAAAGTAATTGCCTGTGCAGGATCCGGAAAAACAACCGTTCTGACAGCAGCAATTGTGAGCATACTAAAGACTGGTAAATGTCTTCCATCAGAGGTACTTGCGCTTACCTTTACAAAAAATGCAGCCCTGAATATGAAAACAAGGATTTCAAAAGAACTCCCTGATTTTATAAATGCAGAAATGATTGATATATATACATTTAATTCTTTCGGAAATCAGATAATAAGAGAAAATAGTTATCTGTTCGGGCTTTCAAAGAATTTTAGTCTCCTGAATGAAGCAAAATCATGGCAGATAGTTTTTGAAATATTTAAAAAATCCGATTTTGAATATCTGAAAGCAGGTAAAAATATCGCTCTTCTGACAAAAAGAATACTTGATTATATATGGGACATAAAAAATAATCTTATTGATTCCAATAGTTTGAAAAAATATCTTCTTGAATATGAAACAATACTATCAGGATACAGAAGCAGGGGACTGCAGAAAGAAGAATTTCAGAAAATAGATTATCTCCGGGAAATATATGGTATATATACAGAATATGAAAGAATAAAATCTTTGAGAAACTGTATCGATTATGCAGATCAGGTATTTATGCCTTACAGGCTCTTTAATGACTCTGTTTCAATAAGAGAAAAATATACACATAAATATAAATTTATTTTTGTTGATGAGTTTCAGGATACAAATAATTCACAGGCATACCTTCTTTCAAAAATATTTAACCCGAAAATAAACAGATTAATGATAGTTGGTGATGACGATCAGGGCATATACGGGTTCAGGGGAGCTTCCGTCGAAAATATAATAGACATGCATTATTTTGAATCAGAACTTTTAAAAAGCACTGAACCATATATGCTGACTACAAATTTCAGGTCCGGGGAAAAAATTGTTAATTTTGCAAATAATGTAATCAGTAATAATAAAAAAAGAAATGTTAAAACCATTAAACCTGAGTTTCCGGATAAAGAATCAGAGATATGTTTTCTGGAGACCATTGATAAAAAAGAAGAAGCATTTCTGATTTGTGAAATGATCAAGATATTAAGAGAAAAAGGCGTCAGGCTAAGGGACATTGCAATTTTATGCAGAAAGAAAAAATTTAATGAAATAATAAAAGTTTTGAACAAAGAAAATATAAGGTATGAGTTCATTGGGAATAAAAATCTATTTTATGAAAATGAAATTATCTTTATAGTAAGCTGGCTTAAGCTGATTTATAACATATATGATGAAGAGAGCCTAGTCTATTTGTTAAAATCATCCAGATATAAAATTTCAGACAGAGATATTTATTTTCTTAAAAATCAGATCAGGGAATCGGAAAAAAATCCCGGACATTATAAAAAAGATAAATATATTACGCAGGGATATTTTATAGATTCTCTGAAATCGGCAGGGAAAAATGATTTTATAACAAAAGATACCGCTGAAAGAATAAAATCTTTTCTTGTAGAACTTGTATATTATATCAGAAAATCTGAGCAGTATAATCTCAGTGGCATAATTAATCTGATATTTCATTTTTCAGGACTTTACGATGAAATAAAATCCGGGTTCGGGCAAAATCTGAGAAAAAAAATAAAAAATGTCGAATCTCTTATAAGAATTGCTTCAGATTTTGAACAGGATAATTCTGATACAGATTTTGAGAGTTTTATTATCTATCTGAGAGAGCTGGCAAAAACTGAGTTCGAGGATCCAGACAGCATTGAAATTTCAGGTGATAATTCCATAAAAATAATGAGTGTACATGCCGCAAAAGGACTTGAATTCAAGATAGTTTTCCTTCCTATGCTGTGGGATAAAGATTACAAGCCAAAATTAAGTTCTAAAATTGAATTTGAACTCCCGGCATTTCTAAGAACTGACAGCAGGATCTGGTCAGAGAAAGCATCTTATTCAAGTGTTGCATCGTTCAGGGAGGAGCTGAAAAACAAAATCAGGGAAGAAGAGCGAAGGATTTTTTATGTGGCTGCCTCAAGAGCTGAAAAGTTACTTATAATGTCTCATCCTTTTTTTGAAGAATATAATAAAGACTCAGATGAAAAACCTATTGAACTGCTTGAATTCGTAAAAGAAGGAATAAATGACATCGATGGCAGTTTAGATATTAATCAAAGTAATTATAATCTTAAAAATGAAGAAAGCACTAAAATCAGCTGCGGGGGAAATCTTAATAAAACTA
>DNFX01000090.1 GCA_003486795.1 Actinomycetota bacterium | reverse complement strand
GAAAAGTATCGGGATTGCAGCCTCTATTGTGATAAGACCCTGAGAGGCAAGCGCAATAAGTATTCCAATAGTGGCAGAACTGCTCTGAAGCAGGGAAGTCATCAGAAGTCCGGCAAGTACTCCCAGAAAAGGATTTCTGCTGAATACAAGAAGAAAATTTTTAAAAGACTCATTATCTTTTAGCGGATCAAGTGACTGCTTCATAAGTCCCATACCCAGAAAAAGCAGGCCCAGACCCATAATTGCCATTCCGATATTTTTATATCTTCTTCTTTTGCTGGTAAAAAACAAAACAAATCCTATTATCAGAAGAGGATAAGTAAGTAAATCAACAACATTTAAGGAAATTATCTGGGCAGTAACGGTCGTTCCTATATTGGCTCCCATTATGATGCCTATTGCAGTCTTTAAATTGATTAAACCTGCATTTACAAATCCGACAGTCATTACGGAGGTAGCACTGCTGCTCTGGATTATCATAGTGGTTGCAAGACCTACAAGTGCTGAAGCCCAGGGTCTTTTGGAGAGAACCCCGATAATAGACTTGATATTATTTGAAGTTATTTTCTGAAGGCTGTCGCTTAAAGAATTTATTCCGAATATAAAAAGCGCCAGTCCGCCTAATACCTGTAATATAAGTTTGTAATACATAAAGATTAGTCTATAAAATTATCTTCAAATATTCCTGTTTTACCTAAAACCTCATTAACACTTATGCCTCTTCTTGACAGATATTTTCTTACCTGTGAATCATTGGTAAGCCTTAAGGTATTGTAATTTTCTTCTGAGTCATCCTGCCAAACTCTTCTGTTAAATAGGAAATTAACAGAATTTTCAATTTCTTCCCAATTTTCTTNNCAAAAACCCCGATTATTGCAGATATGACGTCTTTCAAAATCCCTGCCCATGCCCTGAATGCTCCTGACAAATAAATACGCTCGGAGATTTTGTGGTCATTATCAGCATTTTCAGGATTCCATGTATCATCAAGATAATATCTTGCAATAAGGTTAAGAACCCTGATTACATTTCTCCTTTCAATCTCTCTGAGCCTGTCAGAATCTTCTATGTCTATGTCAAGAGGAGGAGGTGCGATAAACTTTTTAAAAACAGCCTGTTTAAGCCTGTTCATTGTAAGAGGGCTTTTTATGCTCTTGTTATAATCCGAAATGTAATTTACCATCAGGTTTTTTTTATCTTCTATTATGCTGTCATATATATTGCTTTCTATCATATTTACTGCCTGAGTCTTTTTCCTTCCTTTTTTGACAAGGAATGAAACAAAACCTTCTTCAGATTTAAATCCTTTCTGATCCATGTATTCTTTCCATTCTTCTTCAAAAATACTTGCCCATTTATTTATGAGAATGGAGGTAAAAAACGGCATCTGTCTCAGTTTGTCATGCGCAATAAGGTTCGTTTCCTTAAGATTTTTTATGTCAGGTTCCAGATAAATTTTGCAATCCAGCTCAGTTCTTCCTGCCCATACCTGGGCAGCTGCCTTATGCTGTCCGTCAAAAAGATAAATACTGCCATCAGTCAGACGGCAGACAGAAGGGGTTAACTGACTGTTAACGAGAAGATGTCTGTAAAGTTCCCATAGCCGGTCAGCTTCAAGAGGCCTGGGCTGAAGGTTTTCATCATTGTTTATGTATTCTGCCGGAACAGAAATGTAAAAATACTTAAAACCGGTTGAAGGGCATTCAAGCAGGTTGGAAACTATATTTTCCCTGCCTTCTTCAAAAAGTACAGTTATTGTATTTTTTTTGTCATCAATTTTGGTCTGTATCTTTTTTGCCTCATCCTTTTTCCCTGTTTTCAGCTTCAGTACATCATTTAATTTTCTTATCCCTGATTTCCTGAAGAAGTCATCCATTTCCTTTTTTACAAGATATTCTGTTACCGAGAGGCCTCCCATTTCCTTATGATGTTTTTTACATATGACCGTAAAATTATTGATGTCGGAATTATTGAAAGCAAGAGGAGAGATATTATGATATTCGATATCATTTTTGTCTGAAACAGGCTTTTTATCTATATAGCAGCAGATATTATTATTTATTGTGCTTGACTGGTTTATTTTTTTCTTTTGTCCAGATGTAATTTCTGGATGCAGACCCATTTATCACCTCCTGGATACAGGCAAAAATTATTTTTCTCCCAGACGCCTTTTAATATTATCAACAAGATCTATGGATACGGGGTTTACATCATAAAGAACAGCCAGGTAAAGGCTGGTCCATATTGCAAGGAACAAACCTTTAAAAGCAATCACAAGTTCATTTTCCCCTGTAATCTCGACTTCTTCATATTTTATATCTTTTTCGAGGAATATGCCTTTTAATATTTCTATTCTCTTAAGCATAGTCTCGCTTGTATTGCTGTCCTTGATGAAAAGTATAATAAATTTCCTTCTTAATTCCTGATTCATCTCCCATCCTTCTATTTCATCATGGTTGATTTCAGGAATACGATTAAAATGAGCAAGCATCTTGCTGGTTGCACAGATTTCTGTCTTAAATCTGTAGCTTATTACTGCGGTTATCTTGTTGCAACCATATATCACGGGAATATTATTATAAAGGTTGACTGCCAGTTTCTTTGCAATATTATCATTTAATTTGATTTCCGGCATAAGTTCTCTTGTAAAGATAAGGAGTTCATTTTCAATATCATCCCAGGCATCACCGAGAGGGCCGTTTTTCTGAAAACCTTTTACGCTTAAAAGGTCTGCACTTGCAAGCAGGCTGGTCAGAAAAACATAGGCATATCCTATTGACATCCTTGGAAGTAATTTCTCTGAATACTCAATTAATGTTACGTATTTATTGCCGGAGAATCTTTCTTTCAGTCTGCCGCCGGTGGTTATTGCATATACTTTTATACCTCTATCTGTAACTTCAGTGATTGCATTAAGTATCTCTCTTGTATTTCCGCTGTGTGAGATTGCTATAACCATTGTTTCGCTGTTAACCCATGTAGGTAGCTCTTTTGAAGAAGAAATTGAAATAGGGACCTTTATGTTGTTAGAACTCACAGATTCCATCAGCCTGTAAACAGTTGTTGCCGGATTACCTACACCAAGTATAAGTATGTTCTTGTATTTTTTTTCGAATCTTAGTGGTATGTTCCTTATAATGTGTTCAGCTTTTTTAAATTGTCCGGGGAAATCATATAGAATTTTTATTAGTTCATCTGAACCGTGAGAATAAATATATTTTTCATTATTTAATTTATCAAATTCCAATACTACCCCCCGATGTTTCTAAAATATGATATAAGAATTTTATATTTTTTTCACTTTAATTTATAGAATTTTGTTTTTTATATAAATAAATTTTAAATTATTATTTTAAATTAATAAAATTATTTAAATAATTTTTATACAGAAAAACATATATTCATATATTTTTAAAATAATGCCTTATTGATATATAATAAACTTTTAATTTTTTATTAACTGGATTTATATTTTTATGGAAAACCAGGATTTGGGCAGAAAAAAAATCAGTTCTTTTTTTAAGGATAAGTGGAATTCATTTATTTCCGCACTTGATAATATTGGTTCGCTTGAAGGCAGTTTTGAAAAAAATTACTGGGATACTGAACATATATATATATTCAGAAAGTTAAAGATAAAAAGAATAAATATTACTGCCCTGAGCACTCTGGTTGTTTTTCTAATCATTTATTTATCTATTTTTGTTGTTTTTAAACCATGGAATATATTCAGTAATACCACAACTACCGGGGGGGATACAGGAACACATCATTACGGTGCGAAATTTCTTCTGGATAACCTTCTTCCGCAGTTCAGGGTTACCGGCTGGTCAAACGGCTGGTTTGCAGGCATGCCTATAATTCATTTCTATTTTACATTTCCTTATCTTTTAATAGCGCTTCTGGCAAAGATAATAACTTATAATATTTCATTTAAAATAATAACCGTTCTTGGCTCTTTTCTTCTTCCTGCATGTGTTTACTGGATGATGCGCTGGTTCAGGTTTAAATATCCCTATCCCCTGCTTGCTGCAATGGGCTCGACCCTGTTTCTGTTTATGGAAAGTTTCTCTATTTATGGCGGCAATTTTTTAAGCACCCTTGCGGGTGAATTCGGATACTCGCTCAGTTTTGCGCTTTGCTTTTTGTTTCTGGGGACCATGCATCTGGCGCTTGAGAAAGGTGCGAAATTTAACTGGCTGTTTGTGGTTAACTGTTTTATCTTAATGGCGCTTGCACTTTCGCATGTTCTCACAACTGTATGCCTTCTTGTCATGGTTCCGTGGCTGCTTCTTGAAAATACAAGCAGAAGAAATTTATTTTATACCATAGCGGTTCTTGTACTTGGGTTTTTTCTTACAGCTTTCTGGAGTATCCCTTTTGCGTTAAAACTTAAATATACCCCTAATATGGGATGGAAAAATCTGGAAGGATTTAAAGCACTGGCTCCTTTTGAAATATTGGCAGTAGTCATACTTGCAGTCATCGGAATTATTTTTTATATAATTATTATAACCAGAAGAGATGACAAGAGACTTATTATTTTCTCAATTTCATATTTGCTTTTAAATTTCGCATTTTTTATCCCGAGTGGTGGAAGAATATGGAATGCAAGGCTTCTTCCTTTCATATATATTAATGCATTTTTT
Source organism: Actinomycetota bacterium (assembly GCA_003486795.1). The sequence continues at coordinate 5,324 of DNFX01000090.1, read as the reverse complement.
CTTGCATGTTACGTGCTATATCTGCTTTTCGGATTTTTAATGTCATGGCTGTCGGCTAAAAAAGCTGTAGGCGGCAGAATAACTGCACTTGTTTTTGTCCCGTTAATTGCTCTTTCAGCATTTGGTTCAGTAATTGCCACACAGCCGAAAGCGGCAGGATGGGCAGAATATAACTATACCGGATATGAAACAAAACCACACTGGGAGACTTATATGCAGATGATGGACTATATACAGTCCAAACCGGCAGGAAGATGGATGATTGAGCAGGANNTTCTGGACAGACAGTTCTACAATGGAAGGGCTTCTTGTAGAAGGAGCATTTACTTCTCCTTTCCATTTTTCCAACCAGGCATTACTTTCTAAAAAACCAAGTAATGCCATTCCTGGTCTTGACCAGCCTCCCCTGAATGTGAAGATTGGTGTCAACAATTTAAAAATGATGAATATAAGATATATGATTGCCAGCTCGGATGAAGTAAAGGAAAAACTTGATGAAAATCCTGATGCCGTTTTTCTGGCAAATTTTGATGCATTTAATTTTTATGAGATAAATACCACAAACAGATATGTTGAAGTTCTAAAATATGAACCTTTCAGGATAAAAACAGATGAATGGTACGATTCCATTCTGCCCTGGTTTAATTATGATGATGCTGACAGAGCTTTCATAATCTGGGATCAGGGAGAAGAGGAAATCAGACAATTTGATGAAATAAATCCGGAGCAGGTCAATAATCTTGAAAAGCATGTCTTAAACTATAGCGGAGAAGTCGTAAAAGAGGAAATAGAAAATGAAAAGATAACTTTTGAAACAACAGCTTTGGGTGTTCCTCACATAATTAAAATATCTTATTTCCCAAACTGGAAAGCAATAGGAGCTCAGGGACCTTTTGCCATATCTCCTTCTTTTATGATGGTAATACCAACTCAAAATAAAGTTACGCTTTATTATGGTTCTACAACTATAGATATAATTTCAAGAACCATTACACAGATAACCTGGGCCTTTCTGATAGGACTGCTATTAACTGAAAGAATTATTTATTTTGTCCGTAAAAGAAAAACAAAACAGACATAAAATCATAAAAGAAAAACGAAAAATAAATAGTGCTTATTAAGCATTAATTTCCTGTTCTTCTGTCTCTCCTCTTTTGTGGCAGGAGGATTATTATCCAGTATATCAGTCCGACCATTATTGAGCCACCTATAATGTTACCCAGTGTAACCGGCAGAAGATTTCCAAAAAGTCCTGCCATGCTTAACCTGGATATGTCAAGATCGGGACTCATTTTACTTAAAGCATCCAACACCCCCGGATTGTTCTTTAGAATCATCCCCATAGGTATAAAAAACATGTTTGCAATACTGTGTTCAAAACCTGATGCAACAAATGCGGTAATCGGGAAGATGATTGCCGCTATCTTGCTTATAACTGTTCTGGCGCTGAAACACATCCATACCGCAAGGCAAACAAGTGCATTGCAAAGTATGGCGCTTGCAAAAGCTTCTACAAAACCGAGGTTGGTTTTTGTGGCAGCGATCTGCACTGCTTTGGCTCCAAGCATGAATTCTTTTGTTTTCCACTGGTTAGTAAGAAACATTAAGAAAACAACGCTGAGGGAACCTATAAAATTGCCGACATAGCTTACAGACCAGTTTCTTAGAAGCTGTTTCCATGTCACAATACGGGATGCAAATGCCATTATAATCATTGCATTACCTGTAAAAAGTTCAGCTCCTGCAACAACTACAAGTATCAGGCCGATTGAAAAGCAGATTCCTCCTATCAGTTTTGTAAGCCCGAGACTTAAAGATGAATCGAAAATCACCATTGTATAAAATTCACCGGCAATAGCAATGAAAGCTCCTGCCATTACTGAAAGTAAAAATAAGGAAAGAAAATTCAATTTGGCTTTATTCCCGCCAGCAGACTCAACTTTTTTTGCAATATCTGATGGCGTATAATCATCAAAACTGAAATCTTTTTCTGACAAAAAATCCTCCTTATATTAAATTATGAAAATAAATTCACAGATTCAGATATTTTAAATATTTCATTAAAAAAATAAAATAAAAAGAAATTAATAATCAATATGGATTTTACCGGCAAAAATAAATAGTATTTTTAACTTGTATCTGTCAGTGGTTATTATTGTATGTTTTGCCATTTTAGGTATGAAAAGAAAATCACCTTTTGCCACATCACTGATTCTGCCGTCAATATCGATCTGGCCTTTTCCGCTCAACACATACAGTGCTTCATTTACTTCGTGTGAATGAGTAAGCGAACGGATGTTTTTATCAAATTCTACGACACCGAGATTAAGGTCTTCTGATTTAATATAGCCCTGCAGTCCGAATGCAAATCTTACCCATCTGTCATCAAAGTATTTTTTCTTTATCTGTTTTTCATTAAATCTGTAATTTTCCATAAAACTCCCAAAATATTTTTTTATTTGATGTTATAATTATTATTATTTTATAAATAAATACAAATATGAACCTAAAAACCATTAAAAGTTTTTTATTTCCATTATTTTACTATATTTTTATTTTCTTATCTGTTTTCGTCTTATTTTTTACTGTTTTTGCCTTTGACATCAATGCGGAAACCGAGGCCGGGGGATTCTTAAAGCCTGTTTCGAGTATCTCTTCTTTTGGAGAAGATACTTATCTTAATGGAGCAAATGATGTTTTTGTCAGCGGAAATTATGCGTATATTGCGGCAATGGCTGATAATTCAATGACAATAATAAATATTTCTGATCCTAAAAATCCAGTATTTGAATCAAGTATCAAGGGAATGGGAGCACCAAATTATCTTGGAGGTATCTCAAAGCTTTTTGTAGTCAATCATTTCTGCTTTGCTGTGAGCAGCAGGGATAATGCATTTGTTGTTATAGACTGTAATGATACAAAAAATCCTGAAGTAGTTGCGACTATTACGGGCTCAGGAGCACCCAGTTATCTTGGCGGTGCAAGAGATGTTTTCGTTAAAGACAACTGTGCCTATGTGGTTTCTTCCGAGGATAATTCGCTTGTAATAATAGATGTTTCTTATCCTCGAAACCCGAAAATACTTGGTTTTGTACAGGGTATGGGTGAGGGGAGTTATCTTGGAGGTGCAGCCGGAATTTATGTAACCGAGGGGCATGCATTTGCTGCCAGTGAAAAAGATAACGCAATAGTCTGTTATGATGTGAGAAACCCGAATAATCCGAAGCTCGCTTCTTTTGTTGAGGGTGCCGGAAGTCCCATTTATCTTGGAGGGGCAAAAAGTATTTTTATAAAGGATAATATCGGCTATGTTGCTTCTTCCAGAGACAATACGCTGGCAGTTATCAATACCGGGGATAAAAATAATATAAAAGCTGAGTACTCCATAACAAGCAGCAGTATAGACAATTACCTTAAGCTGCCACAGGCAGTTTTTGTCAGGGAAAATTTTGTATTTGTAATCAGTCTGGAAAGCAATTCACTTGCTGTTTTTGATATAAGCAATCCTTTGCAGCCAAGACTTACAGCTTCACTGAGCGGGGCCGGCAGTCCGAACTATCTGGGCAGGCCTGCAGGACTTTTTGTCCTTGGCAGATATATTTTTGTTACAACTTCCGGTGATGATTCACTTTCAATTTTTGAAACAAATATAGGCATAAAAACATCTTCAGACAGTGATGTTTCAAGTCTGAGGAAATGGCTGAGAATCCATAATCCGTATTCAGTCTGATAAAAATAATCCCTATCCCCGAAGGGATAGGGAAGCTATTATTAATCATTAATAAGAAAAAGCTTTATACATGTGCTTCTTATTGGATGATTTCAAATTCTCCGAAAATCTCAGGATGTATTGCTTTTGAAAGCATCTGCAGACCCTTTATTACGTTCTGATTCGGCCTGGATATGGGATTGTCGGGAATAATATATACTTTTTTATTAATTACTGCATTAATTGAAGAAAATCTGGAATCATTAAGAATTACTGATGCATCGGATGCCATAGAGACAGGAGCTATTATGATATCTGGATTATTTTCAATTAATTTCTCAATACTGTATTCAGGCCAGTCGCTTAATCCGTCTTCTGCCACAATATTAATTCCACCGGCGATCTCGATAAGCTCGCTTATAAAAGTATTTTTTCCAGCACTCATTATCGGATCATTCCATACCATATAAAATACTTTCGGTTTTTTATCTTCACTTATATTTTTTAGTTTTTCACTTATTTCATCTATTCCTGATTTTAAATTACTGCTTAATTCTTTCCCTTCTTTTTCCATTCCGATTATTTTTCCCATATTCTCGATTTCAGTATACGTAGCTGAAAGACTGGTGGAATTGGTAAGATATACCTGATATCCGAGGTCATAGAGTTTTTTGTAATCTTCATTTAGTCCGAAACCTACAACAATTACAAGATCGGGATCGAGTTTTGTAACCATTTCAAAATTAATTCCGTTCGCATCACCGGCACCCTGAAAACCTTGTGCCAGGGGTTCACCCATCTCTACTGTCCAGTTGTCTACTTCGACAATTCTATCCATGGCATTCAGACCATCAAAAATTTCCAGCACACTCGGAGTAAGTACTATTATTTTTTCTGCGGCTTTTTCAAGTTTCAGGATATTTCCCATTCCGTCAGTGACTTCTATTTTTTCGTTTTTATTTTCCTGTCCGCTATTGTCTGCATCTGTATTCCTGACGGAAGCTGACGATTCTTTTTCGGGAACGGAGCTGCTCTCCGTTGTCACGCCAGACTTTCCTGTATCTGCTGAAGTTGTTTTGCAGCCTGCAATAAGCAGAACAGAAGCCAGCATTATGATTATGATGATGGCTATTCCTGCTTTAGAAAGCTTTTTCAAATTCTTCCTCCTTAAATCTTATTTTTCTTTTTTTAAATTTTGTTTTTTTATATGAATTTATGGCCATAAAAAAACCCGGAGACTGCTCTCCGGGTGATATTTTCTTGCAAACAAAAAAATTACACTCTTTTATCCGAAGAGCAGTAACTTAAATAAGATTGATTACAGGTCTCCTGGCTTACGGGACTTTACTTTTCACCTTCCCAACCAAACTTGGTCAGTGGTATATTGAAAAGCACACACCCGGTAACAGTGGCGGTACCGCTCCAGATTTTCACTGGATTCCCTTTGTAAACAAAATTAAGTTATTTATTTTTCAAAAAATCATATATTTTGTTAAGAATATAACATAATAATTTTAAAAATCAATTTATTTGAACTATTTAATTTAAGTAATTATTTAATTCCTGATAAAGTTACTCTTATGCAGAAATATTAATAATATTGAAAAAGAAAGAA
>DNFX01000157.1 GCA_003486795.1 Actinomycetota bacterium | reverse complement strand
TCTTGTTGAAAAGAAACGTCCTACATCCCGGTAGATTTCTTTTAAAGGTTTTTTTATCTTCAGGGCAAGCAGTCTGCAAGAATCATATTCAGGTGAACAGGTGACAATCTTGCCTTTCAGATATCCGAGTTTTATTTTGACTTCGCCATACGGCAGTTTTAAAAGCTCTTCTTTCCTTTCAAGAAAAAACCTTCCGATATCATTTCTTCTTATCCCAAGAGTTGTGGTTTCCTTAAAGATGACCCCGGATAATTTTATTTCTTCTTCTTTTCTGCATAATACATTAAGCTGTACTGCCTGTCTGTTTTTTTTCATAAATATAGGTTCGGTCCATACATCAAGAGCATTTTCTTTCAGAATTTTATCCGTTACATAGCCTGTCAGTTCAGGGGTCATATCATCTATATTGGCGGAAAGAATAATTACATCTTCATAATCAAATCCTTCATTCAAAGCTTTTGTCCTGATTTCAGCTGCATCTGTTTTTTTACAGCTGTTTTCGCAGCATAAAAGAATTCTTAAAAGATTTGGTATTTTATCATTTTTCTTTTTTCCGCTGCCATAACCGATTTTTTCAATATTTAGAAACGGTATTCTGCAGAAAGAGTTTGCGCAACTTTTAAGAATAGCTGCCCCTGTAGGTGTGGTAACCTCAAAATCAAAGTCTCCTGTATAAACAGGGATACCCTTTAGGATTTCTGCTGTTGCAGGTGCAGGTACAGGTAGTCTGCCGTGAGCAGTGTCCACATAACCGGAACCAAGCGGAACAGGAGAGCAATATATTTTCTTCAAATCAAAATAATCAAGCGCTATTGCAGTTCCCACTATGTCAATTATTGAATCAACAGCACCCACCTCATGAAAGTGCAGCCTGTCGGTTGCAACAGAATGTATTTTTGATTCTGCAGAAGCGATGATTTCAAAAATTTCAAGAGCTGTTTTTTTTATGCTTTCTTTAAGGCTGCTGCTAATAATTATTTCTTTTATTGTACTGTAATTCCTTGATGGCTGTGTTTCAGTTATTTCCACTTTAAAATCAGTACAGGATATTTTATAGTCTTTATTCCTGCTTATTAATATTTCATATCCTTTAACCGGAAGCTTTTTAAGGTCATTAATCAGGATATCCCTATCCAGTCCGAGATCAATAAGTGCCCCGAGCATCATATCTCCGCTGATTCCGGAAAAACAGTCTATATATAATATTTTATTCATGTCATAATCCAATTCTTTTTAAAAGGAGCTCTACGTTTTTTTCAAATATTTCCTTTATTTCATCTTCTTCCAGACCGGCTCCCCTGGCAACTTTCAGCTGTCCGTCTCCTGAATACAGATTCCTGTGACTGTGGGAATCACTGTTAATAAGGAATTTTGCTCCCTGCTGCCTTCCGGTTTTTACTACATGCCCGTTGGTGAGGCTGTGTCCTGCCCTTCCTGTTATTTCCAGAAAAATACCTTTTAATGCAGCCTGTGCAGCTTCCTCAGGGGTAATGAGGCCGGGATGTGCAAGAATATCAACATAGTCTGAATGGACCGCATAATAATCAGTTTTCGGTTCAACCTGTTCAGCTATGCTTTCACCATGGACAACAACAAGCTCTGCTCCTTTTTCTTTGGCATATTTTGCCATCCCGTCAATACTTTTTGCAGGAACATTTGTAAGTTCAACGCCGGCAATAGCCTTTATGTCCCAGTACTTTTCAGCAAGTCTGCAATCTCTTTTTACGGCATCTATTATATAGTCAATATTTGAGTAGCTGACATGATCTGTTATCCCTATGACAGAATATCCGTTTGCATTTGCAATTCTTATAAGTTCAATAGGGCTGTTTTCCCCATCAGATAAAAAAGTATGGGTATGAAAATCAAAAATCATGTTTTTCTCCGATCAGCTTTATTAAATATTACAATAAGTATAAATTTTAACAATTAAGATGGTAAAAAACTATATTTTATAGTTCAGGTACAGAAAAATATCTGATCTTAAGCTTTTACCATATGATTAATAAAAATAAATTTTAAACATATTATTCTGCTTCTGATATCATTTGAATAAAAATAATTATAGTTTTAATTATTATGATTGATTTTCTGTTAAGTCTTTCCGATAAGATAGGATTTTCTGTCTGCCATCAGATACCCGAACGCACAATAGTGTTCGGAGATACCGTTATGCCTGTCTGTTCAAGATGCATGGGTATTTATATAGGTTTCATGTTATCTGTAATCACAATGCTGATTCTTTACAGAAAAAAGGAATCAGGATTTCCACCTTTATATATAATCATTTCAGGTATTGTTTTTATAATATCTACCGGAATAGACGGGCTTTTTTCATATATCCGAATCTATGAAACAAATAATATCCTGAGGATGATAACAGGTTATTTGTCCGGTATGGGTCTGTCATTTATCTGTTATCCGGTGTTTGCTTTTCAGTATTACAGAAATCCTTCAGATAAAAAAATCCTTGGTTCAGTTTGGCATTTTATTATATTTATAATCACTGCAGGGGTTTTCATACTGACCGGGATTCTAAAACCGGCTGCTCTTGGAAATTTTTATTATTTTTTAAATATTTCTGCCGTTGTTTTTACTTTTATTTTCTCAAATGTCCTGCTTGTTTTATTCATTCCTTATTTCTCGAGAAAATCAGAAAAGTTTTTTTCAGGAAACCTTGTGCTGCCGCTGATTACAGGAATTATACTTACTTTTTTTGAAATATATCTTTTGTGGCTTTTCCACTTATTTCTTGTCAAAAGATTTTAAACATACCGAAAAAAGAATATCCGAAAAAACCAGTAATAATCGTTACTGCTGACCCGCATATAACCTGGGCAATTGTATGTCTTTTTATTTTTACCCTTGCCCATGCCACCAGTGGAATGAATACAGCAAGAGGTATCATCCATTTTCCGAAGATAACATAATAAGTTATGCAGAAAAAAGTAATCCAGCTGGTATGAAAGCTTATCTTCCAGAAATAAGTAATAAGAGTAAGCACCAGTGCAGTCAGGAAAGAACCAAAAAATACTGCTCTTAAATAAACAGGGGAATTAAATATATAAAATACAAAAAAGCCAAGCATGTAGCTTACAAGCGTAACAAGAGTCGGCTTTATTCGTTCTTCTCTTTTGGGAACATGAAGGTCATTGATTTTTTTCTTTTTATAAAGAATGAGAATAAAAACAAAAGGGATAAGACTTCCGAAAAGAATACACAGAAAAGTCCAGATCAGTATTTCCTTATATGTTTCGAGCATAAAAAAATTCAGGATAAAATAAGCAGGTATCGAGATATATGACCCGTCAAATATATATGATATTACTTTCGCAAATTTGTTTATCTTCAAAACCCCACCTCAGCCTGAAAAATATTTATTTTGATTAATCAACTTAGTTAAAACTAACAGATTAACAACTTATTTAAAACAGAAAAATAAAAAAATATGTCCTATAATATCCATATGGAAGATAAAAGAGCAAGAAAAATTAATGACATTCCTTTTGAAGGGCATGCAGGAAAACCTGTAATTTACTGGATGAGCAGGGAGACCAGAGAATCGATAACAACTGGGGACTTTTATATTCTCAGCAGGCAGCCCGGAAAGAAATGGTGTTTAATGCCTTATGTTTATTTTTAATTTTATTTTTAATTGATTTATTATTATAATTCAACTCATTGAAAACCTAAAAATTTTAAAATGAACCGTTTTGACCATTATATTTATATGGACCACAGCGCAACTACTCCTGTTTTAAAAGAGGTTGCAGATACTGTTTATGATGCAATGACTCTGTATTTTGGAAATGCTTCCGAGCCGCACACGCTGGGAGCTGAGTCACATAAAATTCTTGAAGATTCCAGAAAAACAATTGCAAAAGCATTAAATGCCTCTCCTGAGGAGATAGTTTTTACAAGCGGAGGAACTGAGAGCAATAATATGGCAATATTCGGCATAGTTGAAGCATATTTCAGAAAAGGGAACCATATAATTACTTCAGAAATTGAGCACCCTGCGGTTCATATTCCTCTTAAAATACTTGAAAATGAAGGTTTTAAAATTACATATATACCAATTGATAAATACGGAATAGTAAATCCGGATGATATCAGAAAATCAATACAGCCGGATACAATACTTATAAGCATAATGCATTCCAATAATATCATGGGTGCAATACAACCGATAGAAGAGATCGGAAGAATAGCCAGAGAGGCAGGGATTGTCTTCCATTGTGATGCTGTACAGAGCTATATGAGTGTTCCGCTGGATGTAAAATCTCTAAATGTAGATCTGCTAACAATTTCGGGCCATAAAATCTATGCTCCAAAAGGGATAGGGGCGCTTTATATCAGAAATTCTGTTAAAATAGCACCGCAGGTATTTGGAGGNNGGTATTGCAGGAATTGCCGGATCAACTGAAATCCTGTCACCAACAATCAAAAAAAGAGCAGATGAACTCTGTACTCTGAGAGATTATATAAGAGATGCTGTTCTTTCACAGATAGATGGCGTGCTTTACAATGGTCATCGCGAAAAAAGGCTGCCCGGAAATATTAATTTTACATTTCGTGATTTTACAGGCGAAAGTCTTGTAAGAAAACTTGATGAATACGGTATTGCTGTTTCAGCAGGTTCAGCCTGTCACAGCAGTTCTCCGGAGGGAAATGAATTTCTGCTTTCAATGGGAGTATGTCAGGAATTAACAAGAAATTCCATAAGAATATCTCTGGGTTTTGAAAATACCAGGGAAGAAGCTGATTACCTGATAGACTGCCTCAGGCAGATCTGTATTAAAAATACAAAAAGTTCAGTTCTTTACAATAGTGATTTAAAAGAGAGATATTTTACTTTTTAACATAAATAAAGAAGGAAAAGAATAAAATGGGAAAAATAACAAACGACGATGTTTACAAAGCTCTGGCAGAAGTATATGACCCTGAAATTCCCATAAATATCGTGGATCTTGGTCTTATTTATAAAGTAGATATTGATGATGATAATAATGTCGATATCGATATGACATTTACAACAAAAGGCTGTCCAATGCATGTTTTCATAAGGGAACAGGCAAAAGCAAGCGTTGAAAAAATTGATGGAATAGGTAATGTAAATGTCAATCTTGTCTGGGAACCACAATGGACTCCTGAAATGATATCAAAAGAAGTCAGGGAAAGACTTTCCAGGGAAGAATAAGAAAAATCAGAAACTGGAGCAGATATTTCAATTTTGAGAGTTTGTGCCGCACAGGTTAATCCTAGTGTGGGTGATTTTGAAGGAAATTTCAAAATAATAAGCGCCGCTGTAAAAAATGCGTCAGATTATGGCTGCGATATTATTGTATTTCCGGAACTGACACTTACAGGTTATCCTCCTGAAGATCTTTTATTAAAACCCTCATTTTTAAAAACAAATACAAAATATATAGAAAAATTAAAAGATTTATCCGGAGAAATAATAATAATATGCGGTTCCGTAAGAGAAAATAATGAAATATTCAATTCTGCTTTTGTTTTTTCCAAAAAGGAGATAATAACCTTTTATGATAAGCAGCACTTGCCCAATTATTCGGTTTTTGATGAAGAAAGATATTTCCAGAAAGGCAGCACCAATAAAATACTGGATATAGATGGCTGCTCTGTAGGATTAAGTATATGTGAGGACATTTATTATGCTGAAGGCCCGGCAAAAATACAGTCTGTTCTGGGAGGAGCGGAACTGATAATAAATATTGCTGCCTCTCCGTATCATATTGGCAAACCTGCTGAAAGAGAAAAAATGCTTCATACCAGAGCTGTTGATTCAAGAGCCTGTGTTTTATATGTCAATCTGATTGGCGGACAGGATGAACTTGTTTTTGACGGTAATTCAATGTTGTTTGATGCAGAAGGAGTTGTACTTGCAAGGGGCAGGCCATTTGAAGATGATTTGCTTGTCTACGATCTGGATCTTGAAGAAGTCAAATCCCTGAGACTGAAGGATGCAAGGTACAAGATCCAAAGAACAAAACTGCTGGAATCAAAAGAAAATCATCATATCGAAATAGTAGATGTTCCCGCAAGCAACAGGAAATCTGTTTTGGGCAGGAGCATCCCTTTAAAAAGTCCGGGCAAAAAAATATCCGGCAGGGCAGAAAGCCTGGATTATGAAAAACTGGTCACATGTGAAGAAGATGAAATTCTTAAAGCATTAATTCTCGGAACCAGGGATTATTTTTATAAAAACGGATTCAGCAAAGCAGTCCTTGGTTTAAGCGGAGGTGTTGATTCTGCAATCTGTGCCGTAATTGCTTCTTTTGCACTTGGAAATGAAAATGTTACCGGAATTTTAATGCCTTCACCTTTTTCCAGCCAGTCAAGTATTGATGATTCCACCGAGCTTTCAGATAATCTGAAAATCAGGTACCTGACTATACCGATAACAGAAATTTACAAATCATATCTTGATTCATTAAAAGATATATTTAAATCTGATGAAGTTAATCTTGCAAAGGAAAATATACAGGCAAGAATACGCGGGAACATATTGATGGCTCTGTCTAATGAATTCGGCTGGCTTGTTCTTTCAACCGGAAATAAAAGCGAGACCAGCGTGGGTTACTGCACACTTTATGGCGATATGGCAGGAGGGCTCTCCCCGATAAAGGACATATATAAAACAAAAATTTACAGGCTTTGTGATTTTATAAATAATAAATATGGTAATATCATTCCGGAGAACATATTAACTAAACCACCTTCTGCAGAATTAAAACCGGACCAGAAAGACCAGGACTGTCTTCCTCCTTATGAATCTCTGGACAGGATAATAAAGTCATATATAGAGGATGATATGGATTATGACTATATCAAAGATGTGCTGGGTTTCCCCGAAGAAACAGTCAGAAAAGTCATAAGACTTATAGATATGAATGAATACAAGAGAAGACAGGGATCCCCGGGAATTAAAATAACACAAAGGGCTTTCGGCAAAGACAGGCGATTCCCTATAACGAACAAGTTTAAAAGCTGAATATTAAAAGCTTAATACCGGGGATATGGAGAATTTAATTAGTTATGGAAAATATAAGAATAATTTCAAGGGATAAAAATCTGCCCGGAATCATACAGCATATTCTGAAAAGCAATTTCAATGTTTCGGCAAAGGATTTTTATAAAACACCAATGAATTTTCAGCTTACAAGTCCTGTCCTGGAAACCGGAGATACACTTAATATTAATCTGATAATACTGGATTTGACCAGTCTTGATATAAAAAAGGAAATAATTTATCAGGCAGGTCCGGGGTTTGCATTTAATGCNNATGGAACAGGCAGGTTTTCTGCTTGAAAATTTCATAAAGTATGACGATATAATATTTACAGACAGGCTTGAAAAAGAACTTTTTTTAAGAATCAATATTATTCTCAGAAGGCACCGGTCGGCAACTCTTGGCAGTATTTTAAAGGTTGATAATCTGATTCTTAATCTTGAAAACTATGAAGTGTCTGTTCAGGGTGAAATAATTGAGATGACTTTTAAGGAATATGAATTACTTAAATACCTTATCCAGAATGAAGGAAAAGTAATATCCAGAAATGTGCTCCTGTCTAAAATATGGGGATATGATTTTTACGGAGGCAGCAGAACCGTTGATGTGCATATGAGAAGGCTGCGCTCAAAACTGCCGCCACCTTACTATCAGATGCTGAAAACAGTCCGACAGGTCGGTTATATTTTTTCCCACAAGATTTAAAATCCATACAAGATTTAACAAAGATTTAACATTTCCTTAACTTTTTTGAAATATAATAGGTTTATTATTTTTGCATATTAATTTTTTAAATCAGAATCAAAACCATGCAAGGAGGAGCTAATGGAAGATCTGAAAAAAATGGATCAGATGAGGGAATTTGTATTAAAG